>JAQUJQ010000041.1 GCA_028680875.1 Eubacteriales bacterium | reverse complement strand
GCGGATCAGTGCTTCGGCACACCAGCTGCCCACGCCCCCCACACCAAAAAGGATCACTTTACTCGAGGCAATCAGTTTCATCGCGGCAGATCCGACGAGCAGTTCAGTACGGGCAAAAAGTTCGTTATATGCCATTATTTTCCGTGTTATTACGCTAAACTTATAATCCGATTAATTGATCGGTTGTGGATTGAATAAATAGTTCGCAACTCTCATCTTTGTGGCCTGGCCGGTTAATGTAGGAGGAATATAGGGTATTGCTTTATCATCACCAAAGTCTTTTGCAATGCCGGGATGTGTGATTCTAAAGTCGATTGTAGGTGGCATCATATTGTTATTGGGTATATTGAGCACACCGTCATATCTGCCATCAACATCAGGATTTCCACCCCAAGGATTACGCATTACAAAGAGGGCGTTGGGATCGGTAGAATGCATGATTGTATAAGCATGTGCCGTAACCGTCTTGCTATTGTCAAGGGGCAGGTCACTCTTGTTAAAACCGCCCACGACAAAATAGCCCTGATCAAGACACACGCGTGCCACGCGCGCGAGCTCTCTGCCTGTGAGTTTTCCGGGACTGAACGCAAAGCTGTTGCCATCACCCGTAAAGAGCGGTGGAACGTGTTCGCTGCCAATGCCTCCTATATCAGGATTTACTTTGTAAACAACATTGTATTTCATTACCGCTTTTTCAAGCACGGTAGCCCATGTAGCTGCATTCTCTTTACCGGAAACAGCATCAATATTCCGGTCATCGCCTGTAAGAAATTTATTGGTAACTGTCACTTTTATGGGCTTCCCCTGCGGATCGAACATGCTCACAGTGTAAGTATTGTCAACATTCACTTTTATGAGTGATTTCACGAAATTGGGGTACTGATATGCCATTGAAGCCATTGCAGCAATCCCACCGCAGTTGCCAATTGCGTGTTGATTCACATCGGCTGGGGAAGGTTTGCCGAAGGGATAAAGTTTAACCGGAAATTCTTTCAGTTTGAGATGCGAAGCCGAAGCTGGTGCGGGTGGTTCATTGGTAGGATCCAAAAGCCATGTGACATCTTCAGCAGTGGTCACGTGCCTGTTTGCATAGTGATTGCCCATCGGGGTAATGGATGAGTATGATGATCCTGATGAAAGATGCATAAGGTCATCAATATCGGTGTAAACAACAGTCATTGCCCATTCCGCTATATGCGTTGCAGGGCCACCGTGATTTCCTTTTATGTCAAGCTTATAATATTTGTATTCTCTCTCATTTACAATTGTGTAAATCTTCACTTCACCACGTGATTCAAAATTCTGATTGGATTGTTCATTGAGCAAAGTCCAGTTGTTATTGTCATTGGATCCTGAGAGTCTCCAAGCCTTCGGATCGCTTTCGGGATCATCCTTTGCCGATGTTAAGGAGTATTGATTAATCCTGGATTTGTTGTTGCAGGCCCAAATAATATAGAAAGAGGTGTGAGGCAATTCAACCTTGGTATCTGGACGCTTGTCAACTATTCTGCTTACATCATTTCCTAAAGTGAAATTATTATACTGAATGGTTATTATACCACCCCCTGCGGGCATGTTTGCTTTATTATCGCTCACTTGAGCTGAAAATGGTTTTAGTGCATTAAGCTCTTCTTCCGGACTACAAGAGGCAATGAATGACAGTAAAAATAGAAGTATTGAAGTGGGGATTGGGTTTGCTTTCTTTAACATATTTCGATTTTTCGTTGTCAAATGTATAAAATAAACGCCAATCCGCAATAAAATAGTGGTACAAAAAATAAATATTGTAAAAATTAATTTGGAAATCTCCCTAAATATTATTTTCTTTGAATTTTTATAAAAAATCGTATAAAATTGCATATTGAGTTAAAATAATTTTTTGAATTTAAAAAACTGTGATGAAATGAATTACTATTTAAATCAATTAATCTATGAATGTTAGACAAAGAAAATGCGGAGAAAAACCATTTTCCCGGCTGCGAAGCGTTATTTTAACACTGTGTCTGATTGTCTTTACAGGATATGTGACGGCACAGGAAATTACTGTTAACGGAGTAGTGAGGGACGAAACCGGCACTACCCTGCCCGGGGCGGCAGTGGTTGTAAGAGGAACCCAACGTGGAGTGACTACCAATATTGATGGCGAGTTTTCTATCAATGTAAAAACGACCGATGTGATAGAAGTGTCATTCATGGGTTACGAAACTGCCATGCTTGAAATTGGAAGCAATCGTAGATTTGACGTTACACTCGAACTTCAATCAATTGGCATTGATGAAGTAACCGTGGTTGCGTTCGGACGACAAAAGAAAGAGAGCGTTGTGGCATCTATTTCGACCGTACAGGTAGATGAGTTGAGGGTTCCTGCATCGAACCTCACTTCTGCCCTGGCAGGAAAGATTGCAGGGATTATTTCGTACCAGACATCAGGAGAACCGGGTGCTGACAATGCCCAGTTTTTTATACGTGGTGTTACCACTTTCGGATACAAAACCTCCCCATTGATTTTGATTGATGGTTTTGAATCGACCACAGATGATCTTGCACGTTTGCAACCCGATGACATCGAGAGTTTTTCAGTAATGAAAGATGCTTCGGCAACGGTTATGTATGGTGCACGAAGTGCCAATGGGATTATCTCGGTGGCAACCAAAGCCGGACGTGAAGGCAAAGCAAAAGTCAGCATCAGGGCCGACGTGAATGTTGCATCACCTACCCGTCAGCTGGAATTTCTGGATGGGGTAAGCTATATGCGACTCTATAACGAGGCACAGATTACCCGCAATCCATTGTTGGGGTCTTATTACGACGAACAGAAGATTCAAGCTACCATGCGTGGTGAAAATCCCATGATATATCCCAACGTGAACTGGTATGACGCATTGTTCAATAAATCGACTGCCAATGAAAAGGTTAATATAAATATATCGGGAGGAGGTAAAGTCGCCACTTATTTTGTATCCGGCACATTTGAACATGAGACTGGATTACTCAAGGTAGATACCCGTAATAATTTCAATAATAACATCAATATTAGCAGATCTCAGGTTCGTAGTAACGTTATTTTTAACCTGTCACAAACTACCAAGTTGGACACAAGGATTACAGGACGTTTTGAGCGTTATAACGGTCCCTATGAGTCGTCAAGTGAGATATACCGCCAGATCATGTGGTCGAATCCGGTCGATTTCCCATTTACATTTGAACCCGACGCGGCCAATGAATTCACCGAGCATATTCTTTTCGGAAGCACACTGGTAGGGGGGGCGACAAAAGTTAACCCTTACGCCAGCATGATTCGTGGTTACGAAGACCGGAATGAAACGAACGTTACGGTACAAGGTACCCTCACACAAGAATTGGGTTTTATAACTGAAGGACTTAGAGCAAGTCTTAAAGCATCGGTGAACAGCTGGGGTAAATATACCAGCCGCCGTACCTATTCACCCTATTATTATGCATTGGAAAACTTCAACCAGATAACGGGTGATTATTCGCTTTTCGCACTAAACCCCACCACAGGACAGGCTTACCTGGGTGATGTGCAACCCGGACGTGATGCCAGCGGACAGTATTATTATGAAGGAATCTTGTCGTGGAACCGATTATTTGGCAAACACAATACAGGAGCAACCGTGGTTGGGATCATGCAGGAAAACCTTGTAACAGGCGGAAATAGCAATTCTATTTATTATACGCTCCCCGAGAAAAACCTTGGTGTTTCGGGTCGCTTTACGTATGATTACGACTCCCGTTATTTTCTGGATTTCTCATATGGGTACAATGGTTCGGAAAAATTCACGGGCAGCAAGCAGTTTGGTTTCTTCCCTGCTTTTGCTGCCGGTTGGATGGTATCGAACGAAAAGTTTTTCGAACCATACCTGAACGTTCTTAGTGCGCTGAAAATCAAAGCAAGCTGGGGGCAGGGTGGAAATGATGCCATTGCAGGGCGAGAAGGTCGTTTCTTTTTCCTTTCAGATGTGTCATTGGGCGGTGGAGAATACAGATGGGGTAGTACGTTTATGAATTCTTACCCTGGTTACACTGTATCCCGTTATGCCAACCCCAATATAACCTGGGAGGTTTCTACCAAATATAATGCGGGGATTGAATTGAGCTTATTGAAGAATGAGGCTATACGTATTCAGGCCGATGTTTTTCAGGACTATCGCGATAAGATTTATATGACACGTGATAATTTTCCGAGTTCCGCAGGGCTTGAGGCTTCTATCAGCGGTAACGTGGGTAAAGTGGAATCTCACGGTATAGACGCATCTATCGATGTTGAGCATCAATTTAACAATGATATTTGGTTGACAGGCCGTGGTAATTTTACCTACGCTACCAATAAATACCTCGAGCTTGATGAAAAGAATTATCCCGACGAATATTTGAAGCGTAAAGGGCATAACATTAATCAATGGTGGGGATTGATCGCTGAGCGTCTTTTCGTTGATCAGGCGGAAATTGACAACTCGCCGAGACAGGATTTTGGCGAATACATGGCTGGAGATATCAAATACAAGGACGTCAACGGAGATGGTGTTGTAAACAACAACGACCGTGTAGCGATGGGCTATCCTACCAGTCCAGAGATACAGTATGGTTTCGGGCTTTCAGGAGGATACAAGAAGTTTGACGTTTCATTCTTTTTTCAAGGAAACGGGCGAGTCTCGATGTTTATTAACCCCGGATCAGGTGGAGGCAGCGATGGCACAGAAGGCATTGCACCGTTTGTGAATAATCGCAATGCGCTGCCCTTTATTGCAGATGACTACTGGAGCGAAACTGATCCCGATCCGTATTCTTTTTGGCCTCGTCTGTCGACTACAACGATCAACAACAATCTGCAGCAGTCGTCATGGTGGCTTCGCGATGTTTCTTTCCTTCGTCTAAAAACAGTCGAATTTGGATATAACTTCTCCGTTCCATCGCTTAAGTTGCAGAATTGCAGGCTTTATGTGTCGGGAGAAAATTTGTTAGTGGTAAGCCCATTTAAATTGTGGGATCCCGAAATGGGTCGTAAAGGCATTGGCTATCCACCCAACAAGAGAATCAATTTTGGTCTGAAATTAGATTTTTAATTTATAAAAAGAAAACAAATGAAAATTGCGATTTATACCAATATAATAGTTGCCGTGGTGTTGATGACTTCCTGTTCGGAATATTTGGATGTTGTTCCTGACAATACATTGAAGTTGGAGAATATCTACGCCACGAAAGACGATGCGTACAATGCGTTGGCCAAGATATACAATTACATTCCCAATGATTGGACCACTCACAACAGCATGTGGGGATTGGGTGACGAGTATATAGGACGCATCGATGCCTCCGTTCAGAATAACAGCGGCAACCTGGTTGCTGAGCGAATCATGCGTGGATTACAGGTAACAGGATCTCCCCTCTTGGGAAACTGGTCCGGTACCGGTGGGGGAAAGCACTATTATCGTGCAATCCGTTCTACCAATGTCTTTTTGGACTACATTAAAAACACCCGTAACCTAACGGAGAAAGAACGTGCGGATTGGACTGCACAGGCAACTTTTCTGAAAGCCTATTATCATTTCCTATTGTTGCAGAAATATGGACCCATTGTGATTTCTGATAAGGCAATGCAACCCGAGGCGATGGCCGATGAACTGTTCCTTTACCGTTCGAAGGTAGAGGAGGTCTTCGACTACATTATCAGGCTAATGGATGAAGCCATTCCCAACTTGACGGAGAGGGCAGAGGAGAATAATCTGGGGCAAGTAGACCAGATTGCAGCCAAGGCCATCAAGGCTCGCGTGTTGTATTTCAGGGCGAGCCCGTTCTATAGTGGGAATAAAGAATTCTTCGGGGACTTCTTTGATCCGATTGATGGAGAGCCTTTTTTCCCAGTGAATGATTCAGCAGAGCGTACAAAAGAGAAATGGAGTGAAGCCCTCACTGCGATCAATGACGCGATCGAAACTGCTTTACAAAATGGCAAAGGGATGTATGAATACCCGAAAGAAGTGTACGTGAAGGACCGTGGTTTTTACGAACTCAATCCCACAAGGATGAAGACTTATTATGACTTGCGAATGGTTATTGCTGATCCTTGGAACAAAGAGTTGTTGTGGGCGTATTCAAACGTGGACATATACAATCAGGGCGAATTGGCGCATTCTACCAATATAAGGCTTCCAGCAGGATTTGAAGGAGACGTGAATGCTTCGGGTTTTTCCTGGCAATGGATGGGGGCGACCTATCAGATGGCAGAACGATATTACACGGAGAATGGGCTACCGCTGGAGGAGGATCTGACCTTTAATTACAATTCAAGGCACGATACTTATCTCACCCCAGGCGTTGAAGACCCAGACTATCCGAAAATAGCAGGATTAATGCAACCCAACCAACCCACCATTAATTTGTACATGAATCGTGAACTGCGCTTCTATGCAAATCTGGGTATTACGGGTGGCTATTATCGCTCTCATTTTGAAATTATTCCAGTTTATATGATGCAAGGGACCAATGGGGGATATAATCCAAGTGTGAACGCTACCGATTTCTTCTGTACCGGTATTGGTATACAAAAACTCGTACATCCTGAGTCAAGATCTTCAAACTGGCAGCGTCAGGTTAAATTCCCATATCCGGTAATCCGTATGTCGGATCTATATCTGATGAAGGCTGAAGTGTTGAATGAGATAAAAACGCAGCCCGATCAAGAAGTGTGGGATGCTATCAACATGGTAAGGACAAGGGCTGGGATTCCCAACGTGGAAGAGGTTTGGTCTAACGCATTATTGGCCCGCACGCTAAATAAGCATCGGACACAGGCAGGCATGCGTGATATCATCCTTCAGGAGAGGAGCATAGAATTGGCCTTTGAAGGGATCCATTACTGGGACATGTTACGCCACAAACGTGCACATATTGAATTTTCATCTCCCATCCAGGGATGGAATTATCGTGGAACGGCTCCTTCAACCTTCTTCGTATTGGGAGTTGTGCAGGCTCGACGGTTCACTATAAGAGACTACCTTTGGCCAATTGATCTGAATGAGATGAATACGAATGGAAAACTTACCCAGAATCCAGGATGGTAATGATTTAATTTTTAATAATTATAATATGTTTAGGAAGATGAAAATGAATATATATAAGTGGGCGTGTGCCGTGGCCATAATGGTATTGTTCGGTGCCTGCGAAGAAGGTTCCAGGTTTCAATCATCGGCAGATGATACCACGCCTCCCGGGAAACCAACAATACTCAAATGGGAAGCACTTTACGGTGGAGCAAGATTTTTCTATACGATTCCACCCGATGAAGATTTGCTGAGTGTGAATGCAGAATATACCAACGACAAAGGGAAAACATTTTATTTTACTTCGTCCTTTTATACCGATTCACTTGATGTTGTTGGATTGGGTAGCACCGATCCGAAAGTAATTAAGTTGTACAGTGTGGATCGTGCGGGTAATCGCTCTGAGACAGTGAATGTTGAAATTGTACCGTACGAATCTTCCATTAACAGGGTGGCAAAAACCCTTTCTGTAAAATCGGGTTTCAGCTCTTTCCTTGTGGACTGGGAAAATGAATTGGAGCAGTTGATAAACGTGTACATCTCGTTCAAGTATACGCAAGACGGACAACTTCGAGACCTGGTATCCGTATTCTCATCGAACGAGATGAAAGAACGAAGATTCATCGAAGACCTGGAACTTCCATCAACCGAGCCGGTTGAAGTGAGCATCCGCGTGGAAGATCACTATGGGAATACCACCGAGAACATCCCTTTCGGTGAAATATTCCTGTTGGAAGATGAGGCACTTGACAAAACGAAATGGAAAATCCCCAATGCCAACGATTCTACTGTAACCATTAATGGCAAGATCATTAACACGGGGGTACCCGCCATGTTCGGTGATAACCTCGAAGGACGTATGACGAAACTGATAGATGGTATTATTGACCGCGGAGACAATCTCAACTTCTTCCATACCGGAAGTCGCGGGCGTACCGGCTTTTCTCGCCATGGGAATATGCCTTGGAATATTATTATAGACCTGGGTGATTACTATGAGCTTAGTCGGGTTATTACCGTACAGCGTCACTCGGGAGGACTAGCAAATATCGAACGCGGACAGTATTACCGTGCAGAGAATTGTGGTGAATTCCGTTTGTATGTTTTCAACGATCAAACTGAAAAATGGGATTCTATCTCTACGCAAAGAACACCAATCCCACAGGGTGTGAGTGATCTCCAGATCGTGAAAATGGGTGAAGCGGGAGACATGGCGTACTTTTTTCCGGATGATCCGCAGTATACGCGACCTACGCGTTGGTTCAGATATGAAGGGTTGTACTGTTTTGATGATAACTATTCATCCACTGGAGCCAATTGTATGTCAGAGTTGACACTTTACGGTAAAAAAGTAAAATAGGTAATACGTTAAATTAGAAAAATTATGAGACATTTATCAATTATACTTTTGACGTTAGCCGTGCTGATTCTAACATCATGCAGTGGTCAATATGACAATGTTGAAAATTACTCGGGTGAAATAATTTATCCCGCCCGCTTCGATACGATAATTGGATATGTAGGATATGAAAGAGTTGAGATAGATCTGATGAAAGCAGGACGGTTGCCCTCCAGCCAAATTAAGTTGGGTAAGGCGTCCAAGACGGTGGTTGAGTATGATGGAGAAAAGCATTATATCGACTCGGTATGTTCGTGGGTCAATATCACAGGATTGACAGAGACGAAGCTGTATCGCTTCAACGTATACACTGAAGACGACTTCGGCAATAAGTCGGTTCCTCAGGAAATTGCTTTGATACCTTTTACCAGGTTAGACCGGGATTTGATAGGTATTGCTTCCCCAAAGCTTACTGTTTCACCCTCGGCAATGGTCGTGGAATGGCCCAACGGGTTAAATTCAGTGGTGATGGAATATCTCAATCTGACATACAGCTATACCGACAAAGATGGCAACAAACAAGGGAGCCAGGTAACCACACCGCGCTTTTATTGCGGTAATCTGGAGACTGGAAAAGAGTTGACGGTTGATGTAAATTACAAGGTTGTGCCAATACAGAGCGATGGGACGAAGATTCTTGATACTGTAACCGTCTCCAAGCCTTTGATTGTCAAGATTCCTACACGTGATACACCATTCTCGCCCTCTGAAACGGCTGTATTGCAGGCTAATAATGTCACTACATTTACGGCAGCTGCAGTTGAGAATGTGAAGAGCCTTACTTATCCTCTTCATACTACAACCTTCTCCGACTTGTTTTATTTCCCCAATCTGGAATCGCTCGATCTGACAGGAGCCAACCTGACAAATGTGCTACCTACACTAGATTATAACAGAAATGGAGTAAAAACCAGAAGTGGTGGCGGAGGGTGGCAACCGTTTATGCTTCGGGTTGAAAAACCAGCTGACATACGTATCTCGAGTATTGCTTCTTTACAAGATATCCTTGAGTCGGGTCAGTTGAAGCATATTCGTTATATACCTAAATCAATGGGACTTGATAATTTGCTGGCTTCTTATGTGGAATCGGGCGTGGTAGAACTTGTAAAGGATGACGATCCTTTATATCCTGAAACCGTTTTTGTTGAGCCTCAGTTTTTTGTGAAAGGACAAATCGTCGATAACAACTGGGAGATGTATAATTTCTATTCAGGCAGCTTTCTGCCCCGAAGCGGATTTACAGATATAGGAAAGTTTGACCCGAAAAACGAAACCGTGAATGGTGAACCAGTTGATTTACATCTTGAACAACTGCTCCAAAGTGATGGAAGTAACATCTATAAATGTATTATACGTATGAGGAGTGGTTCATTTGCCATGGCTCTTCCCAAGGAATACCGCTACGACAATCAGCGTTATAAGAAGTTACGCTTTAAAATGTTTTGTGGAACTTCTGCTGCTGTCATGGCGGGAAGCAACAATGTGTTTCTCCAGCCTTGGATACGGCCAATGAATTATATGTGGAACTTCGGCAACAACAGTATTTATGGTCAGCAGAACTGGGATGTCTCTCAGTCTCAATCAAACTGGATACAACCCAATCAGATACAGAATGAATGGAGAGAATACGTGATTGATATGACACCGAATGACGGAGGTGATAATTCAAACCGCAGAAATAGGGTGATCGTATTTAACATTGGGCATGAACCAAGTTCCTTCACTTATAATGCTAATAATCAAGTCGTGATCTATGTAGCCGATATCAGATTCACGAAAAACTAATAGTTGGTTACAACTGTGAATGGCTTGTACAGCATGATCGGTAGAATGTTTCGCCGCATGGTAACATTGACGAAACTTGATTAGAATCATCAACAAAAAACGGCAGACTTCCAATTGCGGGAGTCTGTCGTCGTTTCATTGCGTCTTGGGGTTCAAGTTGATTTCCCGAAACTTAATAATAGGCTTCGTTTTTGGGTTCAAAGTAAGCTTGTGGATGCAGGCAGGTGGGACAGTTTTTCGGTGGCTTCTTGCCAGTAAATACATATCCGCAGTGACGGCAGATCCAGTCGATCTCCTCTTCCCGTACAAATACAGTGCCGTTCACCACACGTTCAAACAGC
>JAQUJQ010000284.1 GCA_028680875.1 Eubacteriales bacterium | reverse complement strand
GATGCAAAGTGCTGTATCTAAGCAAAGAGAGTATTTGGCTGATTCTTCCGGAGCTGCAATCATCGGATATCCTTTGGGTTTGGCTTCAGCTCTGGAAAAAATCGATGCACGAAATAAAGCCTATTTGACAACTAATAAAACAGCATTTACAAATACATCCATTCACGCCCTATGCATTAGTGAACCGATAGACCGGAAGGTGTCGAATCTATTTTCCACTCATCCCACTATCAAAGAACGTGTAAGAAGGCTTAGAGGCGGAAGATAACTTCTTAGGCCTTGCCTTTTAGGACCGATATATACTATGATAATAACGAGGTGATCAAGATGTATGAAGAATTAAAAAAGATATTGGACAAAAGTAAAAGGATTGTTTTTTTTGGCGGGGCGGGAGTATCTACTGAGAGCGGTGTTCCGGATTTTCGTTCCGCTAACGGATTGTATCATGCTCAACAGGTCTATGATCGCTCTCCGGAAGAAATGATTTCTTATTCTTTTTTTAGAGACCATATGAATATATTTTACGATTATTATAAGAACAATATGATTTATCAGAACGCCAAACCGAATAAAGCTCACTTGGCATTGGCAGAGCTGGAGAAGGTAGGTAAGCTTTCAGCGGTAATAACTCAAAATATTGACGGTCTTCATCAAATGGCAGGCAGTAAAAATGTTTACGAACTGCATGGCTCCGTTCTAAGAAATAATTGTATGCGTTGCGGCGCTCTTTATAACCTGGACTATATAATGGATCCAAAAAACTGCCTGGACGAAGAGGGTGAACAGACATGGGTTCCTCGCTGCACGAAATGTGGTGGTGTTGTGAAACCGGATGTGGTTCTTTATGAAGAGGCTCTGGATGAGACTGTTATCAGCGGTGCTGTAGATGCTCTCTCAAAGGCTGATACCTTGATTGTAGGAGGCACTTCTCTTGTTGTATATCCGGCTGCGGGCCTCATCCGTTATTTCAAAGGCAATAATTTGGTTTTGATTAATAAATCTAAAACCCAGTACGATAGCAGGGCAGATTTGGTTATAAATCAACCCATCGGAGAAGTACTGGGAACATGTGTATTATAAATAGAGACGGAGTCATCCCACTTGGTTGATCAATGTTCCGATCCCCTGAATCTGACAGACTATCTCGTCCCCGGATTTTAGGAATTTGGGAGGATCAAAACCCATTCCCACACCGGCGGGAGTTCCTGTTAGTATGATGTCTCCTGGACGAAGCGGGTATCCTCTGGATAAATCACTTATAATGGTAGGAATGTCAAAGATCAAATCCGAAATATTACCGTGTTGGCGCAGCTCGCCATTGACATAGGATTTGATTTCCAAGGATAGGGGCAGAGGCAGTATGCTTTTATGAACAATCCAAGGGCCCATTGGGCAATGCGTTATCAGGCTCTTGCCTTTGTACCATTGTGTATGATCCTGCTGGAGGTCGCGGGCTGAAATATCGTTGGCAATAGTATAACCGAAGATATAATCCTCCGCTTCTTCCTTAGGAATGTCTATGCCCTCTTTCCCAATGATGAGGGCCAGCTCTACTTCGTAATCAAGCTTTTTGGTTATGGCTTTGTGTGGCAGGATTAATTCTTCCGTACCGATAACGGTATGGTCCGGTTTAGTAAAATAAATAGGATGAAGAGGAGGCTTATCTGAGAAAATATGCCCCTTTAATTCCTGTGCATGAGCCTCATAGTTTTTACCTAAGCATACTATGTTTCTTGCCGGAGTTGGTATAGGCGCTGACAAATTCACTTCACTGAGAGGAATGGCCAATTCCGGTTGGCTTCCAAAAAAATAGGCAATATTATCTGTCCATTCATCCTTATAAATATTGATAAAAGATATCATACTTACCGTAGCTGTCTTATCCACGGGCTCTTCCTTAAAAAAATCAGCGAGCAGGAAGACCCTTTCTCCTACGACGTCTATGCAACAAAGCTGTTCTCGGTTTTTATACTGTATGGATGCATAAATCATATCGTATCTCCTAATCCATTTAAGTCATGGGCAATACCCAATGCTTCTTCGACAGGTACTGCAAAGGAAAGCCCTCGCCCGGGAGTGTTCAAACCTGCCTTTTCAACAATTGATTGCATTATTTCTTTAGTTAACTCATGCTTTACAAGATTAAAAATAACTTCTTTTTCCGGTTGAATGGTAACGCCAAAGAACCTTTCTACCTCATGGATGCCGGTTCCCCGTGCATAAAAGATAGTTCCGCCTTGAGCACCTGCCTGTTTGGCAGCTTCAACCGCTGTATCAGCAAATCCCCGGTTCAGTACGGTGATAATTAAATCGTATTTTCTCTCTTTATTCATTTTCGGACTCCTTTTTTTCACAACCCGTAACATAATAAAAGGCTGTGCTACCACTGATACCTGTGATTGGAACTGTAAAAACAATGCCGTTCCCGGGGGCTTTAAGGTGAAAAGTTTCCTCAACCAGAGGTAAAATTTCATGAACCTGATCCTCTTTAGCTATACTGATAATCATATCCTTCTCCGTTTCCGTAAGCCCAAGGTAATCAAGTATT
>JAQUJQ010000040.1 GCA_028680875.1 Eubacteriales bacterium | reverse complement strand
CACAGTTGATAGAGGGACGAATGATTGGGTGATCCACCCAATTATCAACTTTCTCACCAAACATATACACTCTCGTCTTAAGTTTTCTTAAACTTTCAATGTATTGGTCTCCTGTCATTAACATAATACCACTCCTTTTCTACAACATTATGAGATAAATATAGTTAATAATATATGCAAAGATTGTGCCATGTAATAATTTTACATTTACAACTCTTTGTTTAAAATTTTATGGGCCATCTTTAAAAGGTCTTCACTGACGGATGTATCCAATACTACATCTTCGACCTCCGGAAGTTCTTCCATAATAATCGTTTTAACCACATCTTCAATAGTAAATTGGGCTGATGGGCAAGAACTGCAAGCTCCTGTCAGTCTTATTTTTGCGATATTATTCTCAAAACTTATAAGATTAGCTCCTCCAAAATGTGATGCGAGAAGAGGGTTAACTTTCTCCTCCAGTACTGACTGAATTTTTTCTTTCATCAAAGCCAACCTCCTATGTATTTACTACTTTGTGTTTACTGTGTATATTGTATTTCTTCATATATCAGTATAATGTTTTTGGGCTGCATTTTCAAGTCAAAATAAGAAATATACCCTAGTCTGCTTTTTGCAGTTATGTTATAATATCAATCAATATAAGTCAAACAACAGGGAGGAAACAATAATGGGTGATTATCAATTTGATACAAAATGTGTGCAAGGCGCTTACCGACCTAAGGCCGGAGAACCTAGGGTGATCCCCATTGTACAAAGCACCACCTTTTCCTACGAGGATCCGGATCAAATGGCAGACCTCTTCGATTTAAAAGCAGATGATCCTTTTTATACAAGACTGGGAAACCCAACCTCAAGTCATTTTGAGAATAAAATGGCCTTATTAGAAGGCGGGGTAGGAGCTCTTGCTCTTTCCTCAGGACAAAGTGCAAACTTCTTTGCTATTATTAATATCTGCAATTCAGGAGATCATGTCATTTCTTCCTCCAAAATCTATGGGGGCACCTTCAATCTGTTCCGGGTTTCCCTGAGAAAGCTGGGGATCGATACTACCTTTGTCGATCCGGATGCAGAAATTGAAGAAATCATAGCCTGTGCAAGGCCCAATACTAAAGCCCTCTTTGGCGAAACTTTAGCGAATCCTATTTTAAACGTTCTAGATTTTTCTAAGTTCTCAGAAGTTGCAAAAAGGCTGGACATTCCTTTTATTGTAGATAACACCTTAGCTACCCCCTATCTTTGTCAACCATTTAATCTTGGAGCCAATATCATTGTTCATTCCGCAACAAAGTACATCGATGGTCATGCTACCAGTTTGGGTGGTGTTCTCATCGATGGGGGCAATTACAATTGGGATAACGGCAAATTCCCTGATCTTACGGAGCCGGATGAAAGTTACCATGGATTGCGCTATATGGAAACCTTCGGTAATGCTGCCTATATTGTAAAAGCCAGGGCACAGCTGATTCGGGATTATGGCTGTACGCCCAGTCCCTTTAACTCTTTTCTCTTCCATCTGGGCTTAGAAACTCTTCATCTTCGTATGGAACGTCATAGTTATAATGCCTTAAAGCTGGCCAAATTTCTTGAATCCCATCCAAAAGTTTCTTGGGTTAGATACCCGGGTTTAATTACGGATCCTTACTATAAAATCGGACAACGCTATTTGCCTAAGGGACAAAGCGGCATTCTTTCCTTCGGTATAAAGGGCGGTGTTGCAGCCGGCAAAGCCTTGGCAAAACATCTGGATTTAGTTGCAATGGTGGTTCATCTGGGGGATCTAAGAACCAGTATTCTTCATCCGGCCAGCACTACTCACCGTCAATTAACAGAAGAACAACAATTGCAATGTGGGATTCAACCTGAAATGATTCGAGTATCCGTTGGTATCGAAGATATTGACGATATTATAAAAGACTTTGACAAAGCACTTAATGCAGTGTAAACTATGTAGGAAATAAAATATTTTGCTAATTTTGCTAGGGGAGCTATTGCCGATTAAATGGCAATTAAGGCTGAGAGTGAACCTATAACAGGTTACATACCCTCACCACCTGATCCGGATAATACCGGCGTAGGGAAGCACATTTTATCAATACAAGTCCCTTGTGTTGATAGTCTCCCCTCCTATTGCATCAGCTGTTAAGGAGGTTTTTTTATGTCAGCAGAGCAACTTCAGGGATTTTTTGAATCCCTCACCGGCCAGATTATCACTGTGACCGTCATTATCCTTCTATTTGGAGGGATCTTAATTTCCGGTAAAAAAAGAAAAACGGATATTAAAGCCTTAGTCCTGTCGGCTATATTTGTAGCCCTTTATCTGGTACTAAACCAAATAATGATCTTTCGAATGCCTCAGGGAGGTTCAATAACTGCCTTCAGCATGCTTACCATCACAGCCTGTGCTTACCTTTTAGGTACTCGGAGAGCAGTGATGGCCGGTATGTGTGCCGGGTTGGTTGGTTTAATCTTTAATCCCTACGTAATTCACCCGATTCAGCTCCTTTTAGACTATCCTCTGGCAGTAGGTGCCCTTGGCCTTGCCGGATTGGCCGGAAGCAAAAAGTATAGCCTGCAAATCGGATACTTGCTAGGAGTTCTCTTCAGATATCTTTGTGCCTTACTCTCGGGGATCATCTTTTTTGGTGAGTATGCTCCGGAGGGCTTCAATGCATTTACCTGGTCTATTTACTACAACATTTCCTACATTGGACCTGAAGCAATCATAACACTGATTATTCTCTTCCTTCCTCCCATTCCCAATACCTTCAGAAGGCTGAGAGCCCAAATCAATTAGGTTATTAAAGACAAATGAGCTAGGTTAGGGACGATCCCTGACCTAGCTCACTTGTCTTTTTTCTTCTATTATTTTATCAGAGCGGAACCGTCCTGCTCCAAAGCTTCATAGCTGATATACCCATAAGCAGGGTTCTCTTTGCGAAGCTCTTCGAATACATCCTCTGCTGAGCGGAATCCCATATCACAGCCCATACGTGTCAGTATCATTCCCAGAATCTTGCTGTCTGCAAGAGAGACTCCCGGTGCCTGAACAGCTTTCCGAATCCTCTGGACCCGACCTTCCATGTTGGTAAAAGTACCGTCGGATTCTGCAAAACCGGCCGCAGGCAATACTACGTCAGCCAGCTTGGCGGTATCATTCAGGGAAATGTCTTGTACCACCAGGAATTCACACTTTTTAAGAGCATCCTCAACCCCTTCAATCTTCTTTTCGGGATCTAACGGATTTTCTCCCATAAGATAAAGGATCTTGGCCTTCCCGGTTTTTAAAGCGTCCAAAACCTGAAAACTCTTTAGGGAAGTAAGAATATTGACACCCTTTTGATGATGTTTAACGGCTCTGCAAATGGCATCGACAGCTTTAGCCTGATCACTGGAATCATCCGGATAAAATGCCGTATCCTTCCATGCCGGCTCTGTCCCGGAAACCGTTTTTATAAGTTTATTCAACATAAATTTAGCTTCATTGCTAACCGTGTGCCCTGCAAAGGCAGCGAAAGATTGTGGATCAGATCCGGCTTTGATCTCATTAAGCTTTAACGTAATAAGATCTACCGCTTCCTCCCAAGTAGCTTCCACCAATTTCCCATCCTTTCGAATAAGAGGAGTTGTAAGTCTGTTTTCTGAGTAGAGCTTTGCATAACCAAACTTGCCTTTTATGCAAAGCAGTCCTCCATTTGAAGGGCCAAATGCGGGTTCCACTCCGACCACTTTCGTACCACTGACCTTCAGATCAATCTGACAGCCTACCCCGCATTCGGTACAGATTGTACGAACCGGCTTTGTCTTTAATGGAATTGGTTTTGTATGAGTCACCTTTGGAAGCAATGCTCCAACAGGACATACACTGATACAATTTCCACATGATATGCATCCGGATTCTTCCAAAGGATTCTCAAGGGCAGGCTGAACTGTTGTATCAAATCCTCTTTTTACCAAACCCAGAGCAGTGGCTCCCATAACTTCATCGCATACTCGTACACAAAGTCCGCAAAGGATACACTTATTAGGATCTCGCATAACGTAGGGATGATCATCTTCAAATTCTAACCGATTGACATCTCCACTTAAACGTTCCGGCTGAACACCATACTGGTTTGCATAGTCATAAAGCTTACACTCGTAGTATTTGCCGCAACCGCATTCCAGACATCTCTTGCCTTCTTCAATAGCCTGCTCGGGAGTAAATCCGTCTACCACCTCATTAAAGTTGTCTTTTCTATCCATTGCTTCCAACATACTCATCTTCGGCCTGCATTGTTTTTCACGATCCTCGAAGGTCTTTTCCGTCACATCATCTCTTTCGACAACATAAGGTTTTTTGTACCCACTCTTTTTTCCTGCCAAGTAAGCATCTACAATGTCAGCCACTTTCCCTCCATCAGCAATGGCTTCAATAGCGATGGAAATCTTGTCGTTTCCACAATCACCCCCGGCAAATACACCTTCCATACTTGTCATAAATGTGTCCTTATCATAGACAATGCCTTTTTTTCGTGTTAAATCAATGTTTTCAAATCCAGATGAGTTAACAGCTTGGCCAATCGCAAGAATCACATTATCTACATCCAGTGTCTCCGTTTTCCCTTCTACTGGTTTCGGTGCTCTTCTGCCACTTGCATCCGGCTCTCCAAGCTCCATAATCTGCAGTTTGATTTGTTTTACATGTCCTTCTTCATCCGTAATAATCTCCAGTGGATTTGTGAGGTTTTTAAATATAACCCCTTCCTCCTCTGCTTCAACGATTTCAATCATGTCTGCAGGCATTTCATCCTTGGTACGTCTGTAGATGTTGTATACTTTCTTACCCATTCTTATGGCGGTACGACAAGCATCCATCGCTGTGTTTCCTCCACCGACTATAGCAACCACATCACCCAAGTCCATTTTTTCCTTCTTAATTACCTTCCGGAGAAAATCAATTCCTCCAATTACGCCTTCTGCATCCTCACCAGGGCAACCGACACCGGTGGATACCCACGCTCCGATACCCAGAATAACTGCATCATATTCTTTACGGATAGTTTCAAAAGAAATGTCTTTGCCAATTTGAGTATCAGGCTTCAACACCACACCCATTTTTTCAATTTGTGCCACTTCTTCATCTATAATTTCCTTAGGAAGTCTATATTGAGGAATGCCGTAACGAAGCATACCTCCAAAACCCGGCATAGCCTCATAAATGGTGATTGCGTGGCCCTTTTGCCGCAAATAATAGGCGGCAGACAATCCATAAGGGCCGCCTCCAATCACAGCAATTTTCTTTCCTGTTTCCGGTTCAATTTCCGGGATATAAGGGTTTGCTCTCATCATATCTGCAGCAAAACGCTTCAGCCATGCAATGGAAATAGGTTCATCGATAAGTTTACGCCGACAATTATCTTCACAAGGGTGAGGACAGACCCGCCCGATACATCCGGGTAGAGGAATTCTCTCTTTGATCAGCTGTTCGGACTGGCCAAACTGCCCATTTGCAATTAAACCCACATAACCTTGACAATCAGTACCTGCAGGACAATTCAATGCGCATGGAGGTCTGCAGTCTCCCACGTGGTTGGATAATAGCAGCTCCAGGTTGGTCTTTCTGGATTCAAAGACTCTTTCTGTATTTGTCTTAACAACCATGTCAGGTGCGATGATTGTGGCACAGGCCTTAACCATCTTCGGATTTCCTTCCACCTCTACCACACAGATGCCACATGCACCATAGATTTCAACCCGTTCATCAAAGCAGAGGGTGGGAATAAAAATATTATTTGTTTTGGCAACATCTAGAATGGTTTGCCCGGGAAGCCCAAAACACTCCTTTCCGTCAATTACCATTTTTATCTTTTCCATATATCTCACCTCTCTCCTAGTCTCTGGTAATTGCGTCGAACTTACATACTTCTTCGCATTTACCGCATTTGATGCACTTATCCTGATCGATCAAGTGCTTCTCCTTAACCTTACCTGTAATGGCTTCTACAGGGCATTTGCGGGCACATAGTGTACAACCCTTACATGCATCTGTAATAGTAAAAGTCAACAAAGCTTTACAGGACTTGGCTGTACATTTCTTCTTATAGATGTGGTCTTCATATTCGTTTCTGAAATATCTTATTGTAGTGAGCACCGGATTGGGCGCCGTTTGGCCCAGACCACACATGGATCCTTCTTTAATCTTTAAAGCCAGTTCCTCCAAGAGTTCGATATCTCCATCTTTTCCTTCACCTTTTGTAATTCTCTCTAAAATCTCTAACATTCTTTTGGTCCCGATACGACAATAATTACATTTTCCACAGGATTCTTTTCTGGTGAAATCCAAGAAGTATCTGGCCATATCCACCATACAAGTGGTCTCATCCATGACAATCATACCACCGGATCCAACGATGGCACCGGTCTTTGTGATGGATTCATAATCTACAGGTGTATCTGCCAATTCTGCAGGGATGCAACCGCCTGACGGTCCCCCCATCTGAACTGCTTTGAAAGCCTTATCATTTTTGATGCCGCCACCGATACCAAAGATAACCTCCTTAAGTGGAAGCCCCATGGGTACTTCCACCAAGCCGCCTTTTTTGATCTTGCCGGCTAAAGCGAATACCTTGGTACCTTTACTCTTTTCAGTCCCCATTGCACCAAAGGCGACTCCTCCGTTTACAATGATCCAAGGAACGTTAGCGAAAGTCTCAACATTATTAATATTAGTCGGTTGCTGCCAAAAGCCCTTCTGAGCGGGGAATGGGGGTTTTAATCTTGGCATACCGCGTTCCCCTTCCAATGATGCGATGAGTGCTGTTTCTTCCCCGCATACAAAGGCACCTGCACCCGCCTTGATTCTAATGTCAAAACTGTAACCGCTACTCATAATGTTTTCACCAAGGAAGCCCTTTTGCCTAGCTTGTTGCATGGCCTTTTCCAATCTGGCAATAGCCAGAGGGTATTCAGCACGAACATAAATCACGCCTTCGGTTGCACCCATAGCATAACCGCCGATGATCATACCTTCAATCATCGAATGAGGATCTCCTTCCAACACGCTTCGGTCCATAAATGCACCCGGATCACCTTCGTCAGCGTTACAACACATATACTTGTTTTCAGCTTTGTTTAGTCTAGCCGCATTCCACTTAAACCATGTGGGGAAACCGGCTCCTCCTCTTCCTCTAAGGCCGGAGATCTTGATTTCCTCGATAACTTCCTCCGGTGTCATAGTAGTTAAAGCTTTTTTTGTTGCTTCATATCCGCCTGTTGCTATATATTCCTCAATCCTCTCAGGATTAATAATGCCACAGTTTCTTAGAACGATCTTTTTTTGTCTGGAGAGAAAATCCTGATCCATAGACGGAATTGAATACTCCCATACAGGATTGCCACCAACAAGATGTTTATTCACAATATCCGCAACTTTTTCCGGTTGTACCTTTACGTAACGGACTTCTAATTTACCCTCGTCATCATATATGTCAACGATTGGTTCAAGAAAGCAACTCCCGATGCAACCTGTCTTATCGATGGTTACATTCTTTAGTCCCATATTCTTAACTTGTTTCTCAAATTCGTTTGCTGTTTTTCCGGCACCGGTCGCAATTCCGCAGCTACCTTGCCCAACAAGAACTTTCATCTAGTTCACCTCCTGCTCTCTACTTTTAATTTCAAGGAGAACCTTCTTGGCCAGATCCTTGGTCAGATTGCCATAAGTTTCGTCACTTTCAGCACTTTTAATCATCATAACCGGCGCTAAACTACAACAACCCAAACAGGCCATATTATTCAACGTAAACAAGCCATCTTCAGTGGTCTCTCCATTATGAATTGCCAACTCCTCATAGATCGCTTCCTCAATCATATCCGCCCCATTTACATGGCAAGCGGTTCCCTTGCACAGCATAATCAAATATTTGCCGATTGGAGCCAAGCGAAACTGGGTGTAAAAAGTTGCCACTCCATATATTTTTGCAGGCTTTATACCTGTTTGTTCAGAAAGGTAATGAATAGCATCCATAGTAAGATAGCCGTAAATTTCCTGTGTTCTCTGTAATATTGTTATAAGGCTACCTGGTACCTTTCTATATTTTTCGAGAATTGGGGCCAGTTCGCTAAAGTCCGGCCCTTTACAACTGCTGTTACAGTTGTTATTCATGCACGTCATATTTTTTTCCTCCTATATTTCAAGATATAGCTAATTATATTACCATTATTTTAAATAGTCAGTTGCGGAATCCGTTATCGAATTCCGCAATTTTAATAACAATATTATATCAACGAATATGCAAAAAGGCAAGAAATTAAGAGAATCTTATCTTCATTATCTTCTTATTTTACCGGTAATTTTTCGGATATCCAACTCCATAATGAGGATGCTGCATAACAATATTACCGCACCGATATATGCCCTTACGCTGAGTACTTCTCCTGCAATGAAAAAGGCTACCAAACCTGCAAATACCGGCTCTGAAGTAAAAATAACACCCACATGAGATGCACTTGTATATTGCTGCGCAACAGTTTGAATGATAAAAGCCAAACCGGTACAGAATATGGAAAGCACTATAACTGAAATCCAAACTTTGGGAGTTGTAGGGAAACGAGGTGTTTCGATTAAAAAAGAGATAATTAACTGATACAATCCTGCAAAGCCCAGTTGAAACACTCCAAGCTGGAATGCATTCACTCCTTCTTTTTGAACAGCAGTCTCTATGACCAAAAGATGGATGGCGTAAGCAAATGCACACATAATACAAAGAATGTCTCCCAATGCAGGGCGAAGTTGGTCATTTAAGGTTAGAAGAGCAATTCCTATCAGTGCCATTATAACGACAATGATCAGTTTTTTCTCAGGTTTTTGCCCCTTAAAGAAAAAACCCAATATCGGTGTTATTACCACTGTTAATGAACAAAGAAATCCCGTATTGGAAAGGCTGGTATATTGTACACCATAAGTAGCGCCTATATAAACAAACATTAAGATAAATCCTATAAACGCCGCATATTTTATTGTAATCTTATTAACATTTTTTATTTTCTTAAAAGTAACAACCAAAGCAATCAGAAAAGCACTGATAAACCGCAGTGCATTTAAATTAAAGGTTTCTACTTCAGTTAGGCTGATATCCATTAAGAGATAGGAACCTCCCCAGAACAGGGCAACAAGTAGAAGCATCAGGTCAGCTTTAAACTGTTTAGTCATATTAGATTTCCTTTCAGATTTCTGCGATAAGCAACTCCAAAGCCAATCTCCCATCCAGTATGCCTTTTTTTATATTATGATCTACTCTATAGGCTTTGATAAGGATATTATATAATTGATTAATAGAATACCGGTTGGAATAAGGGATGGCCTTTTTAATACGATACTCATGGATGCCCAAAATGCTATGCATATCTTTAAAACCCTTACCTTCTTCCTTCAATTCCTTTACCATCAATATGGTTTCGAACTGCAAACAGATTAAAGACAGCAGTTTGTATTCGCTTTCACCCGAAATCAACAGGTTGTTAAGGAGTTTAAAAGCCTCATCTTTCTTGTTTTCAGAAATAGCATCGATCATAGAAAATATAAATGTTTCTACATTACCGGATATGGTTTCTTGTAAGTCCGCCGGTCCGATCTCCTCTCCATCAGAATGAGCAATTGCCTTTATTATGTCGTTCTCTAAATTATATAATGTATAATCTGTTTCCTTATCATAATAGCCGGACATGGAAATCCATTGATTAATGACGGAAGACTTGGCATATTTTCCACTTTGCTTTAGTCGTTTAACAATGAAGCCTCTAAGTAACTTTGCATCCAGTTCTTTAAATTCATAGCAGGCACCCTGCTCACCTATAGCCTTATAGATGCGGCGTCTCTTATCGGCCGTTTCCCCGGTAAAAATCAAGAGGCAACTTTTCGGCAATTGTCTTAAATAAACTGCCAAATTCTTTTCATCCTCCTCCGTAAATCCCCTTTGCTGATTACCGGCCAAAAGAGCGAAATCCTCAATCCAAACCACTCGCCTTGGAGAAAGCAGCGGAAGAGTCTCACATTGGTTGATGAGAGTTGCAAGAGTCAATGTTCCTCCATCTACTTTTGAATAATCCAACTCCTTTGCCGCCGGATTCACATATTTCTTTACTATGGAAGAAACTGCCCATTGAACCAAGTACTGTTCATGCCCATAAAAAAAGAGGGGAGTTTTTAAGTTGTCAGTTTTTATTCCCTTTTCAATTAATCTAAAAGCGTGTTCATTTGCCCTTTCCTTCAATGGTACTCCCTTCTTAATCACCTGAAAGCATGGTCCGTACCCGGACCTCTCCTCTTTTTATATCTACTAAAATTGCACCTTCTAGGTCTGTTCTGTATACCATTATATCTTCTTTTTCCAATTTTTCAATGACATCGGGATGTGGATGCCCAAAATTATTTTTGCCTACTTGAATAACAGCGATCTTAGGTTTGACAGCCCATAAAAAATCCTGGCCGGTGGAGTAATGAGATCCGTGGTGCCCTACCTTTAAAATTGGAGTCTGCAAAAAGTCCTTCTGTCCCCTGAAAAGATCCATCCATGCATTTTCCCCATCAAATCCCATATCGCCTGTAATTAAAATAGT
>JAQUJQ010000283.1 GCA_028680875.1 Eubacteriales bacterium | reverse complement strand
CCTTGGAGAGAACGAGCCGATGGTTGAATCGTTGCAAAATGGCTCATCAAAATACAGAAAATCAATCCCTTTTTGGTATTATGCAGGGAGGAATGTATAAGGATTTACGTTATCAAAGCGCAGCTGAGATTGTCGAGATGGATTTACCCGGTTATGCCATCGGAGGACTTTCTGTCGGAGAACCAAAGGAGGTGATGTACGAAGTCATGGATTATTGTGTGGATTATCTGCCTCAGAATAAACCCAGATATCTGATGGGTGTAGGAAGTCCGGATTGCCTCTTTGAAGGAGTTGAACGGGGTATCGATATGTTTGATTGCGTACTGCCTACACGGATTGCAAGAAATGGTATGGCCATGACCTCTCAAGGTAGGATCACCATTAAAAATGCAGTCCATGAAAGGGATTTTACAACCTTGGACCCGGAGTGCGACTGCTATACTTGCAGAAATTATTCCAGAGCATATCTAAGGCATTTGTTTAAGGCTAATGAAATCCTTTCCGCTATGCTGTTGTCCAACCATAATTTATATTTTTTGGTCAACCTGATGCAAAATATACGTAAAGCCATTGAAGAGGATCGTTTTTTAGAATACAAGAAAGAATTTTACGCCAAATACGGCAGATTTTAATACAGAGGAGAGATGCAGCTATGCCAATCATTGTGCCAAAAGGATTGCCGGCATATAGAACACTGAAAGATGAAAATGTATTTGTTATGAATGAGCTAAGAGCCCAGACTCAGGATATACGGCCTTTGCATATTGCCATTGTCAATTTGATGCCGACAAAGGAAGTGACTGAAACTCAGTTGATACGTCTGCTGGCCAATACACCATTACAGGTAGATTTACAGCTTTTAACCATGGATTCCCATGAGTCGAAAAACACTACAAAGGAACATTTGGTCAGTTTTTATAAAACATTCGAAGAAATCAAAAATCAACGTTATGACGGAATGATTATTACAGGTGCTCCTGTGGAATTCCTTCCTTATGAAGAAGTAGATTATTGGGAAGAACTTGTGGATATTATGGATTACACAAAAGGAAATGTCTTTAGTACCCTACATATTTGCTGGGGTGCCCAGGCAGCCCTTTATCACCACTTTGGCATTGACAAATATGAGTTATCAAAGAAATTATTTGGAGTCTTCCCGCATAAGCTTAAGGATAGGAAGTCAGAATTGACCAGGGGCTTTGATGAAATTTTCTATGCTCCCCACAGTCGCCATACCCAGGTATTAAAAGAGGATATACAAAAGGTTCCTTCGCTTAAAATCCTTGCGGAGTCCGATGTTGCCGGGCCTCATCTTCTAGCCACAAAGAATAAACGAATGGTCTTTATTCAGGGCCATGCCGAGTACGATCGGGAGACTTTAAAGTTGGAATACGAAAGAGATTTGAAAAAGGGTATTCCCATTAACATACCGGATAACTATTTTGAAAATGATGACCCCAGAAAGAAAATTCTTGTAAAATGGAGAGGGCATGCTAATCTATTTTTTGCAAATTGGTTAAACTATGTATATCAGGAGACCCCATACGATTTGCAAGAACTGGATGATTTTAAATAGTGTATTATGTGAAAGGGGAAAATAATTGAACTTATGTAAGCACAAGGATGAGTGCGGTGGCTGCATGTATCAAGGAATTCCATATCGGGAGCAGATGCAGATGAAGGCTAAGGAAGTCCTGCGTCTTCTTAAAGAACAGGAAGTGACATTTGATCACTTCCTTGGCATTGAGGGGAGCCCCAAGCAGTTGGGATATCGTAACAAGATGGAATATACCTTTGGAGATGAAATCAAGGGCGGCGAAATGACACTGGGGCTCCATAAACATGGCCGACATATGTCTATTGTTACCACTGATGAATGTCAGCTGGCAGATCCGGATTTTAACCGGATCTTAAAAGGGACCCTGGAATTTTCTGTAGAAAAAGGCTACCCATTTTACCATAAAAAAACTCATAAAGGCTTGCTGCGTCATCTGGTCCTTCGAAAAGGTGAACATACAGGAGAACTTCTTATTAATATAGTGACCAGTACTCAGATGAAGTTTGATTCTGATGGCTTTGTTTCTATGATTAAGGCTCTATCTTTGGATAAAAAAGTGGTAGGGATTTTACATACAAAAAACGATAGCCTTTCTGATGCTGTCAACTGCGACAAACTTGAAATTCTTTTAGGCAGAAATTATTATAATGAAGAAATCATCGGGCTTAAGTTTAAGGTGGGTGCTTTTTCTTTTTTTCAAACCAATATATTAGCTGTGGAAAAGCTCTATACGGAAGCACTATCCCTTATTGAAGATTTAGAAGGTAAGATCGTTTTTGATCTATATTCGGGAACAGGGACCATTACACAGGCTTTAGCACAACGGGCAAAGAAGGCCATTGGTATTGAGCTTGTTGAAGAGTCTGTTGAAATGGCAAAAGAAAATGCCGTATTAAATGGGTTAGAGAACTGTCAATTTATTGCCGGAGACGTGCTTAAGGTTCTTGATCAAATCGAAGAGAAACCCGATGTGATCGTTATGGATCCGCCTCGAGCCGGAG
>JAQUJQ010000282.1 GCA_028680875.1 Eubacteriales bacterium | reverse complement strand
GGTGAAAAATCTTTGGAGGAAATTCCGGAAGTTGATGTAAAACTGTTAAAGCTGGCTCAAATTATGGGAGGAAAGGTCGTAACAAACGACTATAACCTAAACAAAGTAGCGATGATTAAAAACGTTGATGTTTTAAATATCAATGAATTGGCCAATGCCATAAAGCCCGTCGTTTTACCGGGAGAAGAAATTGAACTTTTCATGGTAAAAGAGGGAAAAGAAAACAACCAAGGAGTAGCATATCTGGATGATGGGACAATGATTGTTGTGGAGGATGGGAAAAGATACATCGGTGAAACGATTACAACTTTAGTAACCAGTGTTCTTCAGACTGCAGCAGGTCGGATGATTTTTGCAAAACCTAAACGAGGAAAATAAAGAATGTACCAGGATAAAAGAATCGCTGTAATAATTGCCGCTGCCGGTTCCGGGAAAAGAATGGGTAGCGGCATTTCCAAACAATTTAGATTGCTGGGCAACGAAATGGTTTTGGAAAAAACGTTGAAAACCTTCTGCAATCATCCACTCGTTGATGATCTTTACCTTGTTGTGAAGAAGGAGGATGTCCTTTACTGTCAGAAAGTATTTTTAAAAGAAAAGAATTTGTTCAAGATCCGTGCAATTGTTGCAGGGGGCAACGAACGACAGGATTCAGTTTTAAATGCCTTAGATTTGATTAGTCGGCAATGCAAACCGGATTATGTTCTGGTCCATGATGGGGCCAGACCTTTTATTTCTGCACAGGGAATTACTCGTTTAATCGAAAAAACAGTAGAGTACAATGCTGCTGTTCTGGGTGTACCTGTAAAGGATACCATTAAACGGGGCAACGGTTTATACTTAGAGGAGACCTTAAAAAGAGAAACCCTATTCTCTGTACAGACTCCTCAGGGTTTTGATTTTAAGCTGCTTTATGATTCTTATAAAAAGGCAAAGGAAGATTGCTTTTATGGTACCGATGATTCTTCACTCGTAGAAAGAACAGGTAAAAAAGTATACCTTGTTATGGGGGAATATGATAATATTAAGATTACGACCAAGGAGGATTTAGCTATGTTGAAAGAATGGCGATGTGGCACCGGCTACGACGTCCATGCTTTTGTAAAGGGACGGAAATTAATCCTGGGAGGCGTCTTGATTCCATATAACATGGGGCTTCTCGGTCACTCTGATGGAGATGTATTGACTCATGCAGTGATGGATGCCCTACTGGGTGCCGGCGGCCTCGGTGACATCGGCATGCATTTTCCCGATTCAGAGGTTTGCTATAAAGATATTTCAAGTCTGAATCTATTGATTAATGTAAAAGAAATTATAAAAAAGGCAGGCTGGAGTGTAGGAAATATTGACATAACTGTGATTGCAGAGAAACCAAAGATAGCGCCTTATAGAGATGACATGAAGGTTAATTTGGCAAAGATACTTGAGGTTAATGAAACACAAATTAATATAAAAGGAACGACTACGGAAAAACTCGGATTTTGTGGCAGGGAAGAAGGTATGGCGGCAAACGCTATCGCCATGATATACCGGGAATAAAATAGCAGGTCATTAGGAGGAACTATACCAATGAGAATGTCAAAAATGTATTTTAGAACTTTAAGAGAAGTTCCTGCAGAGGCGGAGATCCCCAGTCACATCTGGTTGCTGCGGGCAGGTATGATCCGTAAGCTGGTTTCAGGGGTTTATGGTTTTATGCCTCTGGGGAAAAGAGTTTTGCAAAAGGTTGAAACCATTGTCCGAGAAGAAATGGATGCCAAGGGGGGACAGGAGATTCTCATGTCTGCTATTCAACCCGCAGAGCTATGGCAGGAATCCGGGCGATGGTATGCTTATGGGCCGGAAATGTGGCGGCTAAAGGATCGAAATGACAGGGACTTTTTGCTGGGTCCTACTCATGAGGAGGTTTTTACGGATATTGTAAGGAATGAAATCGATTCCTATAGGCAGCTTCCATTGAATTTATACCAGATTCAGACCAAGTATCGGGATGAAAAGAGGCCTCGGTTCGGATTAATGCGGAGCAGGGAATTCATAATGAAGGATGCATATTCCTTTGACAGGGATTGGGAAGGTTTGGATAAAAGCTACGTTGAAATGTATGATGCCTACGTGAAGATCTTTAAAAGATGCGGATTGACCTTTCGTGCAGTTGAAGCGGATAATGGTGCCATTGGAGGCAGCGGCTCCCACGAGTTTTGTGCCCTTTCCCAATATGGCGAGAGTGAAATTGCCTATTGTGAGGTTTGTAACATGGCAGCCACCAGGGAGCAGGCTCCCTGTGTAAATGACCCGGCAGATTCTACAGTTATGTTGTCATTGGAGACTGTTTATACACCGGGAACTAAAACAATCGCTGAAGTTGCTTCTTATTTGAAACTGGAGGAAAAGCAAACCATGAAAGCTCTGCTTTTCCGTGTCTACGGCGAAGAATATAACTATGTTGCCGCTTTTATCAGAGGCGATAGAGAACTGAATATGACAAAATTGGTCAATGCCTTAGGTATTCCTGAACATGCCATTGAATTTGCCGACGAGAGTGCCATGCATGAAGAAACCGGCTCCGTTGG
>JAQUJQ010000281.1 GCA_028680875.1 Eubacteriales bacterium | reverse complement strand
CGACCATTAATAAGAATTCGATCATTCTCGCAAGCTTCCTTTGCAATGGTTCTCCTTTTTACTAACCTGGAGTTTTTTAAAAATTTATCAATACGCATGGTTTCTCCTATGCGAATAAAGGCAACCCTTCGGGCTGCCTTTACAATAAGTTCGATGTTATTTGTTCACAGCATCCTTTAATGCTTTACCGGCTTTGAATACGGGGGCTTTTGATGCTTCAATATTAATGATTTCGTCTGGTTTCCTTGGATTTCTGCCTTGTCTAGCCTTCCTCTGTCTGGTTTCGAATGTTCCAAAACCGATCAACTGGACTTTGTCTCCTCTTACCAGAGCTTCTTCCACACTGTTTACGAATGCATTAACTGCAATCTCAGCATCTTTTTTTGTAAAACCGGTTTTCTCTGCTACACAAGCAACTAATTCAGCTTTATTCACGAAACTTACCTCCTTAAAAATATGTCAATTTAACTATCTCATCATTTTACTTCACTCTTGTTTAAGAGTGTGTCCTCTTGTCTTTTGGCTTCTTCCCAGAGCCTGTCCATTTCCACCAGAGTCATATCTTCCAATCTTCTTCCTCTGCTTCCGGCGGTCTCCTCGATAAAACCAAATCTACGAATAAACTTCTGTGAAGTAAAATTCAAAGCATCTTCCGGATCCACTCCGAGGAACCTTGCTGTGTTGACCACTGCAAAGAGAAGGTCTCCTAATTCCTCACGGATCTGTGCCTGATTTCCATCCTTATAGCTCTCGAACAACTCCTGAGTTTCTTCAGTAATCTTATCCATCGCTTCAGCAACATGATCCCAATCAAATCCCACCTCTGCAGCTTTGGCCTGCAACTTATAACTTCTACGCAAAGCCGGTAAAGATTTTGGGATTTCATCCATTGCTTCCATCCAGGTTAGTCGTTTCTCTTTTCTTTTCATATTCTCCCATTTTTCAAGGACTGTGTCAATAGTTTCTACGCTATTCTTTAAAAAAACATGGGGATGGCGGCTTATCATTTTATCACATTCCCGATTGGCAATGCTTTTTAAGTCAAAAAACTTGGTTTCTTGGCCAATTTGACCATGAAACACCACCTGCAACAGTAAATCTCCCAATTCCTCCTCTAAATTGTCCCAGTCATTTTTATCAATTGCCTCTATCACTTCATAGGTTTCATCCACTAAACAAACCTTAAGGCTTTCATGAGTCTGTTCTCTGTCCCACGGGCAACCTTTATGACCTCGTAAAAGTTCAATAATTCGGATTAACCTCTCTACGGCCTCTGCTGCAGTTTTTCCTTCCATATAGAGTTCTTCATACATTATTTTTTATACCTCGAAAATATTCGTATTAACTTTTCACCCTTTGGTAATAACTTTAATTCCTCACTACTTATGGCCTTTGTTGTAATTAACATGAATCCATAAACCAAAGCCCCTAGTGAAATGGATATGATTGTGGCCAAAGCATTGGAAATGGTGTCGCTCTCCATTAATTTGCCCAGAACCTCATAATGCAAACGGTGACTGAGATAAACACAACCACTCATAACCAAAACTGCGATTAAGGGTTTTATTATAGTTAATTTTAAATCAAACCCAGTACCGATATAATTTCTTACGGCTAATAAATTTAGTACTGATGCAACTATGTATGCAGCTACGGTACCGATGGCAGCTCCTTGGATGTTAATGCTGGGAATCCCTGTTAAAACATAGGTAATTACTACCTTAACCCCTGCACCCACAGCTAAATTCCCTACGGGAACCAATTGCTTTCCTATCCCCTGCAATACTCCGGTAAGCGTCTGTACCGTTGCTAAAAAGATAACTCCAAACGCTAAAATCATTAGGCTTGGTGCAGCACTGATAGCACTTGCCCGTTGAGCAGGAAACAGAAGCAGCATGATGGGCTCTGCCAGGATCATAAGTCCGAAAGCACTAGGCAATCCTAAAATTAAGGCTGTCCTTAATCCTAATTCTACATTGTATCGGAGAAAGTCCATCTCCCGGCGCTTATAGGATGCTGCAACAGCAGGGACCAAACTCATCGCAATGGCTTGAGTTAATACCTGTGGAAAATTGATTAATGGGCCTGCCATTCCCGTCAATTGCCCATAGAGGCTATTTGCCGCATCGTGGGTAAAACCGCTGGCAGCCAACCTTCTAATGACAATAGCTAGATCGATTGTATTCATAATGGGCATAATTGCTGCACCGATAGTGATGGGGATGGCAATTATGAGAATTTGAATTAGAATGCTGCTGCTTTTTTCTATTGGTTCTCCGGGAAATTTTCCAATTTCCCGAAAAACATCTTTTCTCCGATAAATAAAGATAAGAATTATGGTACCAAGACCTCCGACGGCGCCGGCGGTAGCTCCGAAGGAAGCCCCTGCAGCCGCAAATTCCAATCCTCTGCTAATTAAAAGGATCGCTAAGGTTAAACCTATAATTACGCTAAAAAGCTGTTCCGCCACTTGAGAAAGTGCGGTTGGCTTCATGTCCTGAGTTCCTTGAAAAAAGCCGCGGAAAGCGGCCATCATGGGCACGAAAAACAAAGCCGGTGCTATGGCCATCAT
>JAQUJQ010000280.1 GCA_028680875.1 Eubacteriales bacterium | reverse complement strand
CCCATGCTACATACACCAATGCATGTCTGTTTCGAAAATATCATGAAGCAAAAGGAGAGCTGAATCAAAGAGATGAAGTCATTACTACTATTTTCTCTCATCCTTGCGATGGAGCTACTCCTGCAACTGCAGGCTTTAAGGTGATTACACTAATGCCTGATGAAAAAGGATATCCGGATTTAGAAGCTTTGAAAGCTATAGTTTCTCCGCGAACTGCCGGGATCATGTTTACCAATCCGGAAGATACAGGTATTTTTAATCCAAAAGTTGCTGAGTATGTGAAAGTAGTCCATGATGCAGGAGGACTTTGTTTCTATGACCAAGCGAACGCCAATGGTATTATGGGGATTGCCAGGGCCTTTGATGCAGGCTTTGATGCCTGTCATTTTAACCTCCACAAAACTTTTTCTTCCCCCCATGGTTGTGAAGGCCCTGCAACAGGCGCCTATGGAGTAAGAAAAGAATTAGCCAAATATCTTCCGGTTCCCACAGTAGAATTCGATGGGTCAAACTATTATCTTGACTATGACAGACCGGAGAGCATAGGAAAAGTCAGAAGTTTCCTAGGTAATTTAGAGTGTGTGATCCGTGCTTATGCATGGATTCGAAGCATGGGAGGACAAGGTTTGAAGACCGCTGCTGAGATCTCAGTGTTGAATAATAATTATTTGGATATGCTCTTGCTTCAGATAAAGGGCGTTACCAGGCCTTATGCAGAAGGGAAGAGAAGATTGGAGCAGGCAAGATATAGCCTTGGTCGGCTAATTGAGGATACAGGTGTAGGAACAGAAGATATTCGAAATCGGTTGAGCGATTTTGGGATCCAGGGTTATTGGATGAGCCATCATCCGTGGATTGTTCCCGAACCCTTTACACCGGAGCCTTGTGAAACCTATTCCAAGGAAGATTTGGAGTATTGGGCAGCGGCCTTAGCGCAATGTGTTAAAGAGGCTTATGAAGACCCTGAGTTTGTAAAAAATGCACCCCATGCAATGGCAATCTCTAAAATTACGGACGATTCCATAGCAGAAGATCCGGAAAGATGGGCTTGCACCTATAGGGCTTATAGGAAAAAGCGAAATAAATAAAAAAATGCTTGCATGTATAATCTTTCCTATGATAAAATATAATAAATAAATATCTGGATGATGTTTGCGGGAGAGTAAGCTTTTAGCCACACCGAAGGTGTAAGCATACGTACAGCCAAAGCGTATGTGATAATCTCAGGTCCAAGAACCGTAAACGGACAGAACTCTGGAAAGCATAGCAATGCACCGAAGGGGCAATTTGGGTTATTCCCGAAGAATCTCTCAGGTTAATCACAGAGCAGAAGGCGTGGATTCTTCTGCTCTGTTTTTTTATACCTATATACAGGATAGTCGGTATCGGAAGGTGTGCTTTTAGAATGATCATTATAACCAACAATAAAAAAGTTGCCACAGAGTTGCACCCTATGTGGGAAATCCAACTGATCCGAGGTTCCTATAAAGATGTATTAATTTGGGTAAGAGATCGAATTCATGAAGGTCATACTCTATTAACTCATCCCTTATCCGGAAGTGTTAAACCTAATGAAACTCCCTATAAATCCATACTTATCAGCAAAACTGCAAAAGCCCTGGATTTGGTTTCATTACAGATTATCGAAGATAGCATAAATACGTATGAAAAATTTATGAAAAGCTCAAGAAAATACGGGAATACTAATCCAGAGCAATTGAAGGATTTCCAAGAAGTGGATTATGAACTTTTGATGGGTGCACTAAAAAATATCAAGTAAAAAGGAGGAAGAGAATAATGAAATTAGAGCTTGGTTACATTCCGATCAAAGACATACAGTTCAATTCAATATCAAAAATAGAAAATGGAGTCCTGTATGTTAACGCAGAGGAATTAAAAAACCTTTTGCTTGAGGATGAAAACATCAAGTCGGTTGAATTGCATATTGCAAAACCCGGGGACAGCATTAGAATCACTCCTGTGAAGGATGTCGTTGAACCCAGAGTAAAGGTTGAGGGGAAGGGAGGTATTTTTCCGGGAATCATATCAAAAGTTGATACAGTAGGTAGCGGCAGAACCAACGTTTTAAAGGGTGCGGCAGTAGTAACTACCGGAAAAATTGTCGGATTCCAAGAGGGAATTATCGATATGAGCGGTCCGGGAGCAGAATACACACCTTTTTCCAAACTGAACAACCTGGTTGTTGTATGTGAGCCGATTAAAGAACTAAAGCAACATGCTCATGAAAAGGCAGTTAGGATGGCAGGACTGAAAGCTGCGACATATCTTGGTCAATTAGCTCTGGATTTAGTGGCGGAAGATATACACTCATTTGAGACCTATTCTATAAAGGAGGGTATTGAGAAATTTCCCGAACTTCCTAGGGTCGCCTATGTGCAGATGCTTCAGACCCAGGGCCTGCTTCATGACACCTATGTATACGGCGTTGATATGAAGCAGTCGCTGACTACGATTCTGTATCCTACCGAATTAATGGACGGTGCAGTTGTCAGCGGAAATTGTGTATCTGCCTGTGATAAAAATACTACCTATCATCATCTGAACAATCCGGTGGTTCAA
>JAQUJQ010000039.1 GCA_028680875.1 Eubacteriales bacterium | reverse complement strand
ACAATTCCGTAAACCACCTCCTATGTGGCGCACTTTCTGTGCTATGGCAGTGGCGATTTCCAAGTTTTCGGTGGCCAAATTCACATTAAAGGCGCACAGAGGCATCCTGGCACCGACGGCCACCGCTCCAAAGGTTGGATGTGGTTTTGATGGGCCAAAATCCGGTGTCCATAGAACTTGATCTTTCATTTTTTCTGTTAATCCTTCATATTGCCCTTTTCGTACATTTGCCAGATTTTCTCTGTGGGGGGCGGTGGCGGATTTCTCGTAGAGAAATACGGGGATGCCGTACTGCCGGCCTACTGTTCTGCCCACATCCCGGGAAAGGGCAACGGCATCCTCGGTGGTAACCTTCCTTATAGGAATGAAGGGCACCACATCCGCCGCCCCCATTCTCGGATGTTGACCCTCATGCTTGTTCATATCTATAATCTCTTTCGCAATGCCGATCGCATCGATTACTGCGTTCCCAAGTGCCTCCGGCTCCCCAACTGCAGTTATAACGCACCGGTTATGATCCTTGTCTGCAGAATAATCCAACAACCGGACAGCTTCCTTTCCCCGAAATGCATCTGCAATCTTTTCAACCTTTGCTAAGTCTCTCCCCTCACTGAAATTTGGGACACACTCCATAATTTTGTTTAACGCTGCCATCTCTCCGTCTCCTTTTTTACTAAGGCCCTCAATGCCTCTTCATCTTCTACCAAGAAAGGCAAAGTGATGTGGTTGCCTTCTCCGATCCGGTTAAAAGCCGCACCGGTCTCCAGTGCATTTTCGTTGCGGGCCCATGCCCTTCTTGCTACGCCCCCCATTACATCCCAAAGCATTGCGGTTTTCAGGATTTCATCTACACGGGTGCTTCCATCTAATACCATACCGAATCCGCCATTAATAGATTTTCCGATTCCTACACCACCGCCATTATGAAGAGCTACCAAACTCATACCTCGTGAACAATTACCGGCAAAAACTTGGGTGGCCATATCTGCCGTGATATTACTTCCATCTTTAATATTTGCCGTTTCCCGGAAAGGTGAGTCGGTGCCTCCCGTATCATGATGATCCCTTCCTAACATAATCGGTCCGCATTCTCCGTCTCTGACCAACTGATTAAAACGTAGAGCGATATCACGCCGGCCTTTAGCATCCTGATAAAGTATTCTGGCCTGAGAACCCACCACCAAATGGTTTTTCTCTGCATTGCGAATCCAATTGTAATTGTCACGATCCTGATATCTACGGTTTGGATCGATGCATTCCATTGCTGCCCGGTCCGTTCTTCGCAAATCATCAGGCTTTCCCGATAAGCATACCCAACGGAAAGGACCATAACCATAGTCAAAAAGTCTGGGTCCCAATATATCTTCCACGTAGGACGGAAAGATAAACCCGTCCATTTCATTTTTACCGTTTTTACATATTTCTTTCACTCCGGCATCATAGATTGCTTTCATAAAACTGTTTCCGTAATCAAAGAAGTAAACTCCTTTTTCCGTTAATTTCTTAATTAAAGAAAAATGACGGATTAAGGTTTCATTAACCAATTCTTTGAATTTTGTCTTATCTGTAGAAAGTAAATCTGTTCTTTCATCAAATGAAAGCCCTTGGGGACAATACCCTCCATCATAAACTGCATGGCAGGAGGTTTGATCCGAAAGGAGATCAATAATCTTGTTTTCCCGATTGGCATAGTCCAGAAGATCAACAATATTTCCATGAAAAGCGATGGCAATAGCCTCTTTTTTCTTAAGATAATCTTCTGCCTTTTCAAAAGCTTCTTGTGGGCTTTTTACCACATGCCGGACCCAGCCTTGCTCAAATCTGGTCTTTATTCTGGAACCGTCCACCTCCGCAATAATTGCCACAGCTCCTGCTATCTCAGCTGCCTTTCCCTGCGCGCCGCTCATCCCTCCCAAGCCCGAACTGACAAAGAGCACTCCGGACAAATCCTTATCCTCAGAGATTCCCAGCTTCAATCTCCCTGCATTAAGTAATGTATTAAACGTACCGTGAACAATTCCTTGGGGTCCGATATACATCCAACCCCCTGCTGTCATCTGTCCATAATTAGTTACTCCCAAAGCAGCCCCTCGATGCCAGTTCTCCTGATTATCAAACTGTCCGACCAATAGACCGTTGGTCACAATTGCACGTGGTGCCCACTCAGGAGATTCGAACAGGCCTAAAGGGTGGCCCGATGCAACTACAAGGGTTTGACGATTGGTAAGCTGTTCCAGATATAGCTTCAGTAATCGATACTGCATCCAGTTCTGACAAACCTGGCCTGTTTCACCATAAGTCACCAATTCGTAAGGATATAAGGCTACCTGAAAGTCCAAATTATTATCGATCATAAGCTGAAATGCTTTTCCTTCGATACAGTTTCCCTGATATTCATCGATTGGCTTTGCTTTGATTGGGCCTTCCGGGCGAAAACGATAGCCGTAAATTCGACCTCTGGTATGCAGTTCCTCAAGAAATTCCGGAATCAGTTCTTCATGCCAAGCCGGGGGGATATAGCGCAAGGCATTTTTAAGTGCCAATAAGGTTTCTTCCTCATTGAGATTTAATTCTCTCTTAGGCGCCCTCCGGATTCCTTTTTGAAATACTGCTTTTGATGGTAATTTTCCAGAAAGGCAGATGCGCATCGCCTCTGAAATATAACTGTTTTTCATCAATGCTTTCCTCCCATTCCTTTATTTCAGTTTGCCGATAGCTTCCTCTACTGCTCTCAAAATAACACCTTCCAGTATCAAAGCAGTACATGTCTCCATATCTTTATATAAAATCCTGTCTTTATCTAAAGGAGGAACTGCCTTACGAACTGTCCGGTAAACTTTCACCATAGCCGGTGACAAACCCGAGATACCCTGAAATTCTAATGCCTGTGCCCCACACATCAACTCTATTCCCAAAACATTTACCGTGTTTATTAATACTTCTCTTGCTTTCCTTGCTGCCAACATTCCCATGCTCACATGATCCTCTTGATTGGCGGATGTCGGTATGGAATCAACACTGGCCGGATGGGCAAGAACCTTATTTTCCGATACAAGGGATGCAGCCGTATAATGCGGAATCATCATGCCGGAATTCAACCCGCCATTTCTCACAAGAAATGCAGGCAATCCACTTAATGCCGGATTAACCAATCGTTCAATCCGCCGTTCGGACACATTGGCCAGTTCCGCCAGAGCAATGCCTAGGAAATCAAGGCTCAAGGCTAAATATTGTCCATGAAAATTTCCTCCGGATATGGCCTCATGGGTATCTGCAAAGACAATTGGATTATCGGTTACACCGTTCATTTCTCTGGACACAACTCCTCTAACGTATTCAATGGTATCCCGACTGGCCCCATGAATCTGGGGTATACAACGAAAAACATAAGCATCCTGAACCCGTAGGTCACCCTGGTGGGTAATATTCTTACTTCCCTGTAAAAGCCTTCTAATATTATCCGCAGTGGCTATTTGCCCCGGTTGACCTCGAACTTTATGGATCCTTGGATCCATAGCATCAATTATGCCGTTTTCTGCTTCCATTGAAAATGCGCCGATGATGTCGGCTGTTTTTAAAATGGTTTCAGAATCAGCGACGGTCAGTGCACCTAAAGAACACATGGCTTGGGTTCCATTAATCAGAGCCAGCCCTTCTTTTGCTGTCAGTTTAACAGGGGCAATTCCTGCTCGCCTCATGGCTTCCTCACCGGCAATTTTTTCCCCCTGATACATAGCTTCTCCCATACCCAAAAGAACCAGACTCATATGAGCCAAAGGAACCAAATCTCCGCTTGCACCTAATGAACCTTTACAAGGCACAATAGGAATGACATCCTTGTTCACCATGTCCACAAGCGTTTGGACGGTGGAAAGTCTAATTCCTGAATACCCGACAGACAAGGCATTGATCCGAAGAAGCATCATGGCTTTCACCACTTCATTTGGTAAAGGATCCCCTACCCCACAGGAATGGCTCTTGATTAAATTCTCCTGTAAGATAAAACTGTCCTCCTCAGAAATATTTACGTCGCTAAACTTACCGAAGCCGGTAGTCAGTCCGTAGACGACCTTTTCTTCCTCTACACAATCTTCTACGACCCTTCGGGATTGCTGAATCCTCTCTTTTGCTTCCTTTGACAGTTCAATGTGACATCCGTTTCTTACCACAGAAAGCAATTCTTCAATGGTGCACTTTGCTCCTCCAATGACTACAGTCTTCATTTAGCATCCTCCATGTGATATGATGAATGAACAATCCATATAATCTGTTTTTTTATTACAATTGTATCATTCCAACCTTTGAGTTGCAATAAAAACCATACTGATAAGGAACGGCCCTTTTGGCGTGAAAATACACAAAAAGGACCGTCCATTAGTTAACGCTCTATACTGATTAGTCTTAGCGTAAACTTCCTGATATTAATTTTCCTTCAAACAGTACAGCCTGTGGCTCCACTTTATGAATTTCATTTTTCGGGACTTCAAAAAGATCCTGTTTAAGTACAACAAGATGTGCAAGTTTACCTTTTTCTATAGAACCCATCCTGTCTTCAAATCTAAATGGAACAGCCCCTTTAATTGTATAACCTCTTATCATTTCCTCTAAAGGTAGTTTTGCAGATCCCGGCTGCCTGATGCCACACTTAAGCGGTGCTTCTACGTCTATTCGGGTATGTGAACATTCCATTCCAAAATATGGATTTGCTCTATGGGCCTCACACTGACCGATAACATCGCTGCTGTAGGTAACTGTACCGCCCGAGTCGATAATTTTTGTAAAATCATACATACGGTTAAATCTTTCGTTACCAAGCCACTCTCTTGCTGCCTCACCGAAATACCCGCCGCCCCAATGAGGCGACCAATTGACAATGATACCAAGTTCTGCAACTCGCAACATATCCGACGGATCTATCAATTCACAATGAGCAAGCTGCAAATAGATTTTCCATTCTTCTTTACACTCTTTTTTTGCTCTTTCATAAGCATTACAAGCTGTACGAAAAGATCTGTCACCTACCAGGTGGATATGCATATCGATACCTTCCCGGTTTAATCTGATGAGAACCTTTGTCAACTCATCTTCTGTCATATTCATATTACCGTAATCTGTTCCGGCCTTGTCATTGCTGAAAGGCTCCAGAACACCACAATTGCCTAATTCATTTGTTCCGTCCAGAAAAAATTTTATCGTATGTATACCTACATGCTTACTTATATATTTCTCTTGCCACTCTCGCAGCGTTGCAATACATTCATCAAGATGCTCATAATCTTCAAGCAGACAGGTTCCCTCGTAGTACATATTTAAGCATCCTGCCCTGTCCAAATCATAAAAGAGCTTCATACTGCTTTCGCCTTCAGTTATCCCATCCAGTATTGCGATAATTCCGTATGAGTTTAAAAACGACAAAAACGGCTCCACCATTTCTTTTGTTGCTTCCTGCGGCGGCCTCCACCCTATCTTTTCAAACATAGGCACTTCGAAATCACTTGTTAAGCCGGGTTCTTTTACCCAACCCGTAGGCTCACCATTTCCATCTCTGATAAAAACAGCAACACCCTCCGGGTCCGGTTTACCTTTTTTAACCTCCATAAGTTCTAAAGCCTTTGAGTTATACCAGCAACTATGGTCTGTAAAATCTTGCAGCCTTACGGGTCTGTCTGAAACGTATTTATCAAGAAGTTTCTTATGCGGACCTTCTTCACCAAACATCGTCGTCGGATAAGATTCTCCGAAGAAATATGGTACCTCTTCCGGTGAATGCGTTTCACAAAAATCTTTCACAAATGAAAGCAACTCCGTAATGTCTTCAGTTTCCGGCAAAGCCACCTTCCAGGTACTCTTGGCTACTGTTTCCGGGTGTACATGGCCGTCAATCAGTCCCGGTAATACTAATTTGCCATCCAAATCAATGACTTCCGTCTCCTTTCCCAAATGTTCCTTCCAGACTTCATCATTTCCAACATAAATAAAGCAGTCGTCCTTGATGGCAACTCCCCCTGCCCAGGGAATATCTTCATTTTGTGTATAAAATCTACCGTTTATTAAAATCAAATCAGCAACATTATCCATAATATACTCCTACTTATCATATTTCCTGCCTAAGAAAAATAATGCAATACCTATAATCAAAGCTATTAGCCCACCATAGCGCGCAATGTCTATCATCAGGTCAAAATTGCTGGCAAGACCGGTTTCATACATTTCTAAATAGTATTCTGCACCCCAATCGCCTTCGTACCATACAAGAAAGAAAGAACCGACAAATGCATAAGCACCAAAGGTTAAAAGATACGCCCCGAATCTGGTAACGTCTCCAAGGGCAAACCTTGTCTTCGGATTTATCGGATATTTTTCCGGGTCAAGTTTATATAACCCACCGTACATCAATTTAAATATTATGTATGCGACCACACCGGAACCGATTGACACGAATCCCAGCAGGAAATACTCGGTTCCGTTGACTAGAAGCCCTATAATACCGATTACAAACGGAGCAGCAGCAATTAATCTTATTACCCATTTATTACCCTTTATGTAATATACATTTCCTCTTTCTTCTACCGGATATTTCTTTCTAAGTACCAGTAATGCAATTGCCAAAATAACATATACCATAATTGCAAGCGGCATTAAGAATGTTAATAATGTAGAAAAGTCAAAGTTCATCATCACCATCGTCGTTGCCGACAGAAGCAGGATTGCTAAATAAGGAACTCCCCTCTTTTGACTTACTTTAACTAAAAATTTAGGGCAGAGTTTATCGTCTGCAAGGACGAAAAAGCCTCTTGAGCCCGCCGCAATATATGCATTAAAGATGGCACATTGAGAAATTATAGCTACAGCAAGAAAAACAACTCCCCAGACCGCACCAAGATTTTGAATAAAAACGTCCATATAACCTACTACAGCTTCGCCTTCCGTTCCCCAGCTTTCCCACTGCCCGATAGAAGCAATTCCTGCCATAGTAGGTAACACATAACTTAATGCGATAAGTGGCATGGCTATCATAAAGCCTTTAGGAATTACCTCGGGATTTTCAATCTCACCTGCCATATTGGAAACACATTCATAACCACAATACATCCAGATAACGATACAGATACTTCCGCCAAGGCTTTCTATGACAGGCTGTCCTTCCGGTGTAAAAGGTATAAATGGATTGAAATTCCAATTCGCAAAACCAACTACCGCAATACCTGCAAAAGCTATCAATATAATAATAGAGAGTATGGTACTTACAGCACTGACTTCTTTTAACCCCAACAAATTAATAACTGTAAAGATAAGCACAATCCCCACTTTAACTACAACAGCCTGCATATCAGTCATTGGAATAAATTTTTGCGCATATCCTACAATCAACACAACATATACAGCATTAGAAAGATAGATAGAAATCGTCCCCCACCATCCCATGAGGAACCCCCAGAACTCTCCGAGAGCTTCCTTTACCCAGACGTAGATACCGCCCTCTGCAGGCATGAAAGCACTTAACTCGGAAACTGTTAAGCAGATCGGAAGTGCCCATATAATCGGAAATACAATCAGCATTGTAAGTGTCAAACCCGGACCACTTATCGGAATCATTTCTTCTATTCCAAAAGCACCCGCTGCAACCAGACAATACAGCATGAACGCTATACCTGTAGGACGCATTCTGTGTTTTTTGAGACCGGCAACGCCGTCTAACCTTGTCACATTATTTTGCTCTAACATAAAAAAACCTCCTGACTGATTTCATAATTTTACGAATTATATGACATCTTAGCAGAAAGGAGTATTTTTTTGTATTACCCATGTGGGTCATTTTTGTATATTAATCAGATGAACCAGTTCTATCCTTGTAGAAACATCCAGCTTTTCAAATAGATTATGAACATGATGCTTGACTGTATTTCGTGATATAAAAAGTTCCTCGGCTATATCAGGATTTGTCAACCCTTCATATACAAGTTCCATTACTTCGCGTTCTCTATTTGTCAATTTGTGCTTTTCTGCAATAGTGTCCAGTATTTGTGTTAAATTGTTTATCGTATTTTCTTCATAATCCGGCCTAAAATACAAAGGGCTGAAATCTGTCTTATATATAAATATTATTGTCAGGATACTTATAATGAGTATCAGCGGGCCCGTTGTATCAAAAGCGCCCATACTCCATACGGAAACACCATAGTCTCCATCTGCAAGCCCGGCATCAATTTTAAACTGGTCAAAATCAAAAAGTAATATACATATCGTAACTGCGATCACATATTTCTTGCTCAAAGAACCTATCGTGCCTCTTATCCCTTTGAAAGCACATACCACTACAGACCCTATGATTACTAAGGTGAACAGTAAATCGACGGTAAAAGTAATCGCTTTCACCGTACCATTCTCGATATAATAATATGCATCCATATAAAATGTAGTTAAAATTGCAAATACAATAATTCTCGCAATAGTAATCCATCTCACAGCTCTAAGAACCTTAAGCGGCTTGTTATCGTCCGTCAACATTGTAACGAGCCTAGCCCAACTATACGGTAATAAAATGCAAACTATATAATCTATTACCCGTAGTACGATACCTACTTCAGCTTTATGCGCAACCGTTTCCATATAATAAAAGATAGAATACAAGGTACCAATACATATAATATTTACTACAAAACTTCTTGCAGTTTTATATAGGTTTGTTTTTCTCGAATCTCCCTTGACAATTAAAAGAAGTACTACCGCTAACCCTACGAAACTAAAGAAACCTGCAAATATATATCCCAAAAAAGTAAAATGTACATACATAGTCTTTCCCTCAAACAAACTCATTCAATATTTACAAATATCTATTATTAATATACCATAGAATTTTCACACATGTCGGACAATAAGCTGGTTATACAATATACAATTTCTCCACTTGACTGATAGTTGACAGAGCTCGTGAAGCGTAATACACTTTAGGGGCAAAAGTCTTTAACCTATTTTCATTGAAAAGGAGCTTGTAATGGTATCAAAATCAACACAAATTAAATTTCCTATTCATGATCACGGACAAGATACAGTTCGCCTGTTAGAATCCATGCCAAGTCAGGAAACCTTTGATCGAGTATCCGATACCTTCCAACTCATCAGTAACAACACCCGTCTTAAAATCCTATGGTTGTTATGTCACAGTGAAGAATGTGTTACGAATATTGCAGCTGCCATTGAAATGAGTGCACCGGCAGTTTCACATCATCTTCGGGTTTTAAAGCAATCCGGACTTATTCGCAGCCGCCGAATCGGAAAGGAAACCCACTACTCACTTTCTGATACTCAAGATGCCGTCCTGGTTCATACTATTATCGATAATTTCTTAGGACAATAACATTCTCTAACCCCCTTGACCGGTACACCTTTATTCGATATAATAAGCTTAACGATTAAACGATTGCTTAATTATTGAAACATGAGGTGCACCTATGAATTTTGAACAGAAAAAACAACTTATTAAAATAGGCTTGGCTTTGGGCTTCTTTTTTGTTGCCCTTCTTTCACCTGTAAATGAATCATTACAGCTGGTTTTATACATAATCGGTTACCTCTTTGTAGGATACGACGTGATTCTCAGTGCAATCAAGAACATTGTTCAGGGACAAGTCTTTGATGAAAACTTTCTCATGACGATTGCTACCCTTGGCGCCTTCTTTCTTGGAGAATATCCGGAAGGAATCTTTGTCATGGCATTCTATCAGTTGGGGGAATTTTTTCAGTCCTACGGTGTTGACAAATCAAGAAAAACTATTTCCTCTCTAATGGATCTCTGTCCGGATTATGCTAACCTGATGAATAATGGTAGTACAGAAAAGGTGAATCCCCAGGATGTAAAAATAAATGACCAGATCCTTGTCAAACCCGGCGAAAAAATTCCACTGGACGGCGTTATTATAAACGGACAGTCTGTCATAGATACCTCTGCCTTAACGGGAGAGTCTATGCCCAGAGAAGTCTCTACAGGTCAGGATATTCTCAACGGCTGTATTAATTTAACCGGTACACTGACCATTCGGGTAACAAAAGAATATGAAGATTCCACTGTGGCTAAGATTCTAGATTTAGTGGAAAATGCAGAGAGCAAAAAAGCAAAAGTAGAAAATTTTATCACCAGATTTGCTCGTTATTATACTCCTGCTGTAGTTACTATTGCTGCTTTTATGGCCGTCTTGCCACCCTTATTAATCCAAAGTGCAAGTTTCCAGGATTGGATCTACCGCTCTCTCACTTTTTTAGTTATCTCCTGTCCTTGTGCCTTGGTTTTATCCATTCCGCTCAGTTTCTTCGGAGGGATAGGTGGGGCATCCAAACAGGGCATATTGATAAAAGGAAGCAACTATTTAGAGGCTCTGGCCCATGCAGAGATAGCTGTTTTTGACAAAACCGGAACCTTGACAAAGGGTACGTTTACAGTGACGGAAATCCATCCCCGGTCCATAACAAAAGAACAGTTGTTGGAACTGGCGGCTTATGCAGAGAACTATTCCCTCCATCCTATCGCTTTATCCCTTCAACAAGCCTACGGCAAGACAATCGATGAAACCAGGATTCAGAAGGTGGAGGAAATCCCGGGGCATGGTATAGAAGCTATCATAGACGGGGAAATCATTTACATAGGAAATAAAAAATTAATGGATCGAGAAGGTATTACCGGTTATGACGAGACCTTCATCGGTACCGCCGTCCACCTGGCTAAGAAAGGTA
>JAQUJQ010000279.1 GCA_028680875.1 Eubacteriales bacterium | reverse complement strand
CACAGAAATGGAAAAGCCGGTTCAAGTGGTGATAAAGGAAGCCCGCCAACGGGTCCTGGATGATTTGGAGAATAAAGAATGCAAAGACTTATTTTCAAAGCAAGTCGCCCACCGCTTTGATGAACTTGAGGAGAAGGCATCATCCTGTAATAACGTGGCTACCTTGCAAAATATAAAGGTTGAAGCCGATGCTCTTAAAGTCCGTTTCTTAAATGAAATCAGCAAAGAGGAAGCACGGTTAATTGCAGGTAAAGAACCAGTAAAACCTGCAGATGATGGAAAGGGTGGAGAGCATGAACCGCCAAAGTCAAAGGTAAAGACTTATAAGACGGTAAGCATTAAAACCATAAATACCGAGGCCACATGGCGCATCGAGACAGAGGCGGATGTTGACCGGTATGTGGAGACCTTAAAAGACAGATTAAAGCAACAGATAAAAGACGATGTTATTCTCAATGTAGAGTTTTAGTGGAGGAAGTCCATGGACAAAGCAGCTATTAAAAACTTCGCCATTTGGGCCAGGAGAAAGCTGATAAGCGAAATTGCATATAAGGCAGGCCTTATGGGCATAACGGAAAAAGGGATCAAGGAGCCTTTGCCCATGTCTACTGCCAATATACAGTTTTTTGACATCGGAACAGGAAAGCCTATTGAGATATCAAACCATGAAATAAAACAGCGCAAGGCCCTTGTTGACAGAATCAGAGAAAAGGAAAGCACCTCGGATTATAAGACAGCCTTTCAATATGTGATTGAAGAGGTGGCCTACACATGGTTTAACCGATTGATCGCCATTCGGTTTATGGAAGTCAATGAATATCTGCCATCTCGGGTGAGGGTACTATCAAGCGAGACAGCAGGAAAAGCAGAACCGGACATGGTAACCACACCCTTTGAAACGGATATGAACTTTACCCCCTATGAAAAAGACAGAATCATGCAGCTGAAAGATGAGAATAAGCTGGATGAACTTTTCCGCATGCTCTTTATCAAGCAATGCAACAAGCTGAATGAAATCCTTCCGGAACTCTTTGAAAAGACTGCGGATTACACAGAACTGCTCCTTACGATTTCCTTCACCGACGGCGATGGCATCGTAAGCCATTTGGTAAATGATAATGATATTGCAGAGAAAAACTTTACGGAAGCCGTGGAGATCATTGGGTGGTTGTATCAGTACTATAATACTGAGCCAAAGGATGAAGTGTTTGCACTCCTAAAGAAAAATGTCAAAATCACGAAAGAACGGATACCGGCAGCTACACAGCTATTCACTCCGGATTGGATTGTTCGCTATATGGTAGAGAACAGTTTGGGCAGGCTATGGATAGAACGGGAATGTGCGAGATCTGAGATTTCAGATGAATACTTAAATGGCAGTTACTTTGGTTGGAAGTATTACTTAGAGGAAGCGGAACAGGATGAAAGCGTTAAGGCGGAGCTGGAGAGTATAAGAGCGGAATACAAGAAGCTGAAACCGGAAGATATTAAAATAATCGATCCATGCATGGGAAGTGGCCATATATTAGTTTATGCCTTCGACGTACTCATGCAGATTTATGAGAGCCAAGGCTATACACAAAGGGATGCAGCGGCAGCCATCATTGAAAACAATCTCTACGGATTAGATATAGATGATCGAGCCTATCAACTTGCCTATTTTGCCGTGATGATGAAAGCAAGGAAGTATGATCGCAGGTTTTTCACAAGAGGCATTACTCCAAACCTCTATTCCATTGAAGAAAGCAACACTGTAAAACGCCAGCATCTTAAGTATTTTGGAGCAGGACTCAGCGAACTGGAACACAACAATGCACTGAATCAGATGAACTATTTATTGGACACCTTTAAGGATGCAAAGGAATATGGATCCATACTCAAGGTAAACGATTACAGCTGGGAACTCCTGCGACAGTTTGCCTCTGGAATAAAACAAGAAGAGCAAATATCCTTTGACGATACTGGCATTGAAGAAACGAAAGAGCGGTTACAGTGTCTTATAGACATCGGACAGGCCATGGCACGGAAATATCATGTGGTTGTGACCAATCCGCCGTACATGGGCTCCAGCGGGATGGATGGAACTCTAAGCGAATATGTGAAGGCAAACTATCCGGATAGCAAATCGGATTTGTTTGCAGTTTTCATTGAACGCTGTAGACAGATGACGGAAAAGAACGGTTTTCAGGCAATGATTACTCAGCATGCCTGGATGTTCCTCTCTAGCTTTGGGAAGCTCAGATTAAAACTCTTAAATATAGATATGGTTAATATGGCTCATCTTGGACCAAGAGCTTTTGAAGAAATCGGTGGAGAGGTTGTACAGACAACAAGCTTCGTACTACGACAAAGTCATATTAAGAATCATAAAGGCGTATATTGCCGCCTGATAGAGCCGACAACACAACAAGGCAAAGAAGAGATGTACTTAGCAGGTGAGAACCGTTATGCTACTGCACAGGATAACTTCTCTAAAATCCCTGGATCGCCGATTGCATATTGGGTGAGCGAGAAGATAATTAAGGCTTTCTCAAATAATCAACCGTTAGGCCGGATTGCAGAGCCTCGTCAAGGTATGGCTACT
>JAQUJQ010000278.1 GCA_028680875.1 Eubacteriales bacterium | reverse complement strand
AATATTGAACGCACAAAAGTATTCCTATTGGGTATAGTGCGAATTCAATAACATAAAGGAGACATTTACGCGAAATTTGAATGAAAATGCATAATGTTTTTCGCGAAATGTATAATATGAATGAATTTTTCATGAAAAAAGCTTTGGAAGAAGCGCAAAAGGCTTTTGAGAAGGATGAGGTTCCTGTTGGTGCTGTTATAGTTAGAAATGGTGAGATAATAGCAGCAGCACATAATAGCAGAGAATTATCCAAAGACGCAACGGCACATGCCGAAATGCTTGCTATAAGAGAAGCTTGTGAAGCACTTGGCGGCTGGCGGCTCTTGGACTGCGATATGTATGTAACCTTGGAGCCATGCTCCATGTGTAGCGGTGCGATACTGCAGGCCAGGATAGAAAGACTATATATTGGCACAATGGATCCCAAAGGCGGGGCAGCAGGCTCAATACTCAATCTGTTTGAAAATTATCATTTTAATCATAAGACAGAGGTTATAAAGGGTATTCTGGAGGCTGAGTGCAGCCAAATTTTAAAAGATTTTTTCAAAAGAAAACGTTAATTACGGAGGCGTATCGAAGTGGTCATAACGGGGCTGACTCGAAATCAGTTTGTCGGGCAACCGGCACGTGAGTTCGAATCTCACCGCCTCCGCCATGAGCCTGTTTGCGGTCAATGTCCGCAGCAGGCTCTTCCTTTTTTCTGGCTTTCTACGCCCTCTTTTGAGGGCTTTTTGCTACTTTTGTAGAAATCCTTCATAGCCTAACTCCTTGCTATATAAGCCTTTGTCTTATTTTAATGAAGAAGTTTGTAGAAATTCACCCATCTTCTTCAAGTCCAGTAGTTTCGTCCACTGGGTTTCTGTCAAACATTCCGTCCATTACAAGCCCTGATTCAATCTGCGCATGGAAATCCAGATGTGAGTAAATATCCGCCGTGGTTGAGAAGGTGCTGTGCCCGAGCCATATCTGGATTTGCTTCATGGATATTCCGTTTGCAAGCAGTAAGCTGGCACATGAATGTCTTAAATCGTGGAATCTGATTTTTTTCAGACCGTTCTTTTCAAGTATCCAGCTAAAATGCTCTGTGACATAATTGGGACGCATGAGCTTCCCTGCTTGGTCGAGACAGATGTAGTCTTCGCCCACCGCTACTGATCTGCCATCTACCGTTTCCTCAATTACCTTGTGTTTGATGGAGATGGTCTTTTGTTCAATTAAAAACCGCGCTCGGTTTCTTCCGGCATACGTTCCTTCAAAATAGCGGAGAGAATTTGATCCTGATAGGTAAGGATGGTATCCTCATCAAGCTCTGAAGGGTATTCATCCCAACTGCCCCATTCATCTTGTTCATATTGAGTGACTGTGAGCGGCATATATAGTTTAAGCGTTTGAAGAGACGGTGCAATTTTAGAAAACGAATCTTCCCCGGGAATGAGTGCAAGGGAGCGTCCGTTGTCCCATTTCATATGGATCTGTCCCGCATCATCTACAAAATCCACCGTTCCCTCAGTGCCGGAAGGGATAGGGGCATAGGGATCATTCATTTGCATAAGGCGGATGCGGGTACCTGGCGAGTATTGATCGCGCATAAATTTTAACCAATGGGGGTTGTTACGCATTTTTATATTCCTCCTGTTCATTTGTGGTTAGTGGATTCTTTCTTTGACAGATTTTTTGCATATCAGTTTTCAAGCAATCTCCTTCTGAGCTATAGCAAATAAAGCCGTGGGATGGATAGGGGCAGTTGCCGCAACTTTTGAACGGACCGCGAGGGCGCTCGTCAGGCAGAATTTTGCCGACCGTCAAAAGGGAATCTGAGTCATAGCAGGCTGGTTTTCTGTTTTTTTTGTAGTGCACTAACATGGACTTCTCCTTTCTGAGGAAATAAAAAAAGCCGGAGAATTGAAGTGCATTTCTGCATTCCGCTCTCCAGCTTCGTGAAGCCATCATTTCATCTCGGGTAAAGTTTTCTGAAAAGTCCAGGTCAATATCAACGGATAATCTTGGTAAATTAAAGATCGTCAGGTTGATCGCTGTCCCACCCTTTAATGCCAGGAATTTTCCAAGTAAATCATCGCTTTCAAAAAACTTTAGGATTTCAGTTAATCTACAAACTTTTTCATAGGTATCTCGGACAAATCCAAGTTCCTTAGCTTGTTTTCCAAGTAATAATTTATTCCACTTAGTCACTGAGCTCAACCCCCTTGCTGGTTATTGATTTGATATTAGCGGGGGCAAAAAGCATCCAATCCTCATGTAAAATAAAATGCTCTGAAAGAGTATCTTTTTCAGAATACAAATATTTTTTTGACTTAGGAATTTTACTTTTGCAATAGTCAAAGAAGGATTTTGGAAGACCCATTTGTTCCGAAAATTGCATCAGAATAAATCCGGTTTTCTGGTATAGATTTGCCAGACCATAATCATCAAGATAGGTAAGCAGTTTATCGGTTCGTAGCGAGGGAACCAACATCAGACAACGAAAGAGCTCTTCTAAGCCACCGATTTTTTCAAAGGCATAGATACTATCGACGACTGTTCTTTCAAGATCCGTAATCCTTATACCTGTATTGGTTGTGGTTATACCGGAGT
>JAQUJQ010000277.1 GCA_028680875.1 Eubacteriales bacterium | reverse complement strand
CATTACCAAAGTTATTAGCTGCATTCATCAAATCTTCTTCTGTCGGATCAAGCAACCCTCTTATAAATTTTGAATGCTCTGCCATGATTCTATTCCAGAAAAGTTCCTGTTCTAAAGCTACTTGTTCGACATCCATTTCTTCTTTATTTTGCAGTCTTTGAATCAAAGTTAAGTATAATTTAGCTTCTCTTAAAATATGGTCTATCAAAAGAGGATAATTGATGGTAAACATTTTACAAGCTAAAACATTTGTTAAAATTTTTGTTTTAAACTGTATGATACCAGTTAGTAGCTCCATCGTCCTGTGATTAAGAATATAAACTTTTTGTACCAATGTTGTGTTGCTTTCCGCCGTTTTAGGGCCTCCCGCCAAATTGGCTTCTGATAATGTAAGGTTTGTTTGTATCTGCACTCCTGTAAAAAATGCAGAAATCTTTTCAGCATCCAGTGTATATTTGGTAATTACCTCCCCAGACTTAAGAACTTCAGAACTAACAACACCGTTAGACAGGGAGATGGCTTCTGATAAGATATTATCAAACCCTTTTCTAAAGGCATCTGCCTGTTGTGAAAAATTACTATCCTTTGGTGTAAATCCTACTTCTAAGAAAAATGAGTGTTCCTTCATGATCCTTGCAAAAAAAAGATGCAACTCTAAAGATTGTCTTACATAATCCATACTTGATAGCATGATATCCCTCCATATCAAAAATATTATGTTCTATAGTATTGTTTTGCAATCTTAAGTGTTACTTTTAAATTAATACTTTCGTTGATCCAAATAACTTTGCAATATAACTGTAGCCGCTTGCTTGTCAATGACATTCTTTCTTTTTTTTCTGCTGACATCCGCCTCAATTAATACCTTCTCGGCTATAAGGGTTGAAAAACGTTCGTCTTGGAATACTATTTCCACTTCCTGCAGGCCGGAGCTTCTCAGTTTGTTTCCCAAAAGTGTGGTGCATTCTCGTACTTTTCCTGTCTGCTGACTATCCGTCCCGTCCAGATTTAGAGGAAGTCCTACTACTATGGTTGTACACCCGTATTCCTTTACCAAATTCAGTACTGCAGTGGTGTCCTTTCTTATCCCTACCCGTTCTATGGTCGTAAGCCCCTGAGCAGTAATAAGAAGGTCGTCGCTTAAAGCAACCCCTATGGTTTTATCCCCCACGTCCAAAGCCATGATTTTCAATGAATCGTTTCTCCTTGTCATAATGAATAAGCGGGCATATAGCCCGCTGCTGTGTTAAGTTTTATTTTTTTAAAAACCCTCTCAGAAGTTCTTCCACCAAATCATCCCGCTCAATATGCCGGATGATATTCCTGGCATTATTATGCCCGGTGATATAGGAAGGGTCTCCTGATAAGATGTATCCCACCATCTGGTCAATGGCATTATAACCTTTTTCTTCTAAGGCATCATAGACCGTTCTAAGGATTGCTTCTGTCGTTTGTTGCTCTCCTTTATCCGGGCTGTTAAACAGTATGGTGTTTCTGTCCATCTTCCATCACCCTCCTTGCTATATCCTAATTATAGCAAAGAAATAAGTGGCCTAACAAGGTATTTGTCTATATTTAATATTGTTGTAACATTATAGCAAAGTCGCTGCAACCGCAAAGGCTTTCTCAATCTGTGAGGGATCTTTGGCGCCGGCTTGTGCCATATCCGCCTTGCCCCCTCCCCCGCCACCGGCAGCAGCAGCAATGGATTTGATCATTTTCCCGGCATGATATCCCTTATCCAACAAGTCATCAGAAACGGATACAATAAATGTGACCTTCCCCTCTTTTACAGAAGCCAGCACAATCACGCTTCCCGGACTTTGTTCTTTTATTTTGTCGGACAAGATCCTTAAATCAGCAATTTCATAATCAGCCAACTCATTTGTGATCAGTTTAATACCGTTAATTTCCTCTGCTCCGTTAATAATATCTTGGATGGATGCATCTATATTTTCCTGTTTTATCTGTTCCAATTCCTTTTTCTGTGATTTCAGTTCTTCATTCAGAACCGATAATCGCATTAAAAGGTTATCCGGATTTGTTTTCAGAGCTTCCGCAGCCCGTAGCAAAATTGACTCTGTTTCATTTAATCTTTGGTATAGCCCTTTACCTGTAATGGCTTCGATCCTTCGTACTCCTGCTGCCACTCCGTTTTCTGATAAAATTTTAAATGCCCCTATCTGTCCGGTATTATCAACATGAGTACCTCCGCATAGTTCCCTGCTGAAATCACCCGCAGATACCACCCGGACCACGTCCCCATACTTTTCGCCAAACTGGGCAGCTGCGCCTAATTTTAGAGCATCATCAATTGGCATCTCTTCAGTGGTAACAGATAAGAAAAGGTCTATTTTATCATTGACCAACTCTTCTATCTCGGCTAATTTATCCTTTGAAAGTGCTTCAAAGTGACTGAAGTCAAATCGTAAGCCCTCCCTTGTAACCGCAGAACCTGCTTGTTCTACATGTTGGCCTACAATATTTTTTAACGCTTGATGAAGCAGATGGGTTGCTGTGTGATTTCTGGCTGATGCATGTCTGATTTCCGGATTCACTTCTGCTGTAATAGCATCGTTTACGTGAAAACTACCCT
>JAQUJQ010000276.1 GCA_028680875.1 Eubacteriales bacterium | reverse complement strand
TTTTTAAATTTATCCGATCAATTTCATCAGTGATTTCTAAAGTATGGCTATCACTGCATCCTATACATAAACAAGACACAATTATACATATTGTTATAATACACTTTTTCATCGAACACCTCTCTGTAATCATAGGATTGCCCTATGAGGACTTATTACTGTTAGGATTAACGAGATTTATAAAAACGTTGATCCTGATGATGATTTTGTACTGGATTTGACTGTCATGAGGCCTGAAGGCGCCCCGCATTACCAACTCGCTCTCACTGGTGAAAAAGGTGTAACTTACTATTATATTAGCTATAATGGAAAAGAAGGGAATCCTAATATAGAGTATATTATAAAAGAATGAGTTTATAATACAAAATTTTTTCCCTGTGATATGCCCTATCCCATAAAAGTAAAATATTGTATTCTTTTAAAAATTGATTTATAATTGAAGAAGATTATTTTCTTGTGCCCTTTGTTCTTTCAGCAGTAGGGTTTTTAATTTTAGGTTTTTCCGGAATCTGATTCGAATGAAGCAACAGATTGTTTTAAAGAAATCCGGGTAGAAGTATAAAATGATTGTCAAAGAATCTACTATAATTAAGGAGAAATTATATGAATACATTGGAACTAAAGAAAAACTTTTACTGGGTAGGAAATTTGGATCCTGAGCTTCGGATTTTTGATATTATCATGGAAACGGAATTCGGAACAACATATAACTCTTACCTACTACAGGGATCTCAAAAGACAGCTTTATTTGAAACTACCAAGATTAAATATTTTGATAACTACGTAGAAAAAATCCAATCCATTACACCAATTGAAAAGATTGATTATTTGATAGTAAGTCATACGGAACCGGACCATACAGGGGCTATTGAACAGTTGTTGGATATAAACCCGGGAATTAAAATTGTTGGGTCAAGTGGGGCCATAAGTTTTCTCAAAGAGATTTGCAACCGTGATTTTACTTCAGTTGTTGTAACGGAAGGTGATCAAATTAGTTTAGGTGATAAGACACTGAAATTTTACTGTGTACCAAACCTCCATTGGCCGGATACGATCTTTACTTACATTGAAGAGGATAAAATCTTAGTAACCTGCGATTGCTTTGGAGCTCATTATTCCTTTGAAGGGATAACAAATGATAAAATTGTAAACAGGGACGATTATTTAAAAGCCCTCCGCTATTATTTTGATATGATAATCGGACCTTTTAAACCTTTTGCATTGAAGGCAATTGAAAAAATCGAATCATTAGATATTAACTTGATTGCCACAGGTCACGGCCCTGTATTAGCGGAGAACCCCAGAGAGATTGTAGAACTTTATAAAAAATGGGCCACAGAAGTCAATCCCAACCCAAAGAAGACAGTAGTAATCCCCTATGTGTCAGCTTATGGATACACAACTATGTTGGCAAACAAAATTAGAGAAGGTATACAGGCGGCAGGTAATATTGATGTACGACTTTTTGATATGGTGGATTTCGATGTAGATTTGGTATTGAAAGAATTGTACTGGGCTGATGGTATTCTTTTAGGAACGCCTACCATAGTAGGAGAAGCTTTAAAACCCATCTGGGATATAACCACCTCTCTTTTTGCCAAGACCCATGGAGAAAAGCTGGCCTCAGCCTTCGGTTCCTACGGCTGGAGCGGGGAAGGTGTCCCAAATATTATTCAAAGACTGAAGCAACTGAAGATGAAGGTTTTTGGTGAAGGACTGCGGGTGAAATTTAAACCAAATAGTGGACAACTTCAGGAGGCCTACGAGTTTGGATATAATTTCGGGAAATCTGTTCTAGCCGGAAAGATTGTAGATCCTGCCAAGCCGATCAATGAAAATTTTTCATGGAAATGCGTTATCTGCGGTGAAATCATAAAGGGTACCAATCCGCCGGATGTTTGCCCGGTTTGTGGTGTTGGTAAGGAGCATTTTATAAAGATCCTAGAGTCAGATACGGGTTTTAAGTCTACAAAAGATGAAAAGTATTTAATTATCGGTAACGGAGCAGCAGGTACTATAGCCTGTGAAGAAATCAGAAAAAGAAATAAAATAGCTTCTATCGAGTTGATTTCGTCGGAGGATGTGAACGGTTACAATCGGCCAATGTTAACTAAAGGTATTTTAACTGAAATCGATCTTTTAAACTTCTATATTAAACCGGCCGGTTGGTATGAGGAGAATAATATTAAACTTAGCTTGGGTATCACTGTAACAGGAATTGATCCGGGTGAAAAGATTGTTAATCTCTCCAATGGCGAGACACGCTCTTACGATAAGTTGATTTTGGCCACCGGAGCCCGTCCTTTCATACCGACTATGGAAGGAGTGGATTTAGAAGGAGTGTTCTCTATTCGTTCTTTAGATGACATCAATCAAATTCAAGATTATCTTAAAAAGGTTGAAAAGATTGTTGTGATAGGCGGAGGGGTATTGGGTCTTGAGGCTGCTTGGGAGATGCGAAAAACCGGAAAGGATGTTACAGTAGTACAACGGTCTTCTATCTTGATGGATCGGCAACTTGATGCAAAGGGATCATTACTGCTAAAGGAGGCAGTGATAAAAGCCGGCGTGAATCTATCCACAGGAATTGCGCCTCTTG
>JAQUJQ010000275.1 GCA_028680875.1 Eubacteriales bacterium | reverse complement strand
CATATTGTTTCTTTCTATCTCCCTTGAGTATGTGGCAGCCGCCGATTTTATATTGAATCAGCATTTCGACAGAATCCGCAGCAGTTATTTCATCTATTCGCTGGTGTATCTTCGCCGCCATATTTTTTCCGTGTTTCTTTTCAGCCTCGTGAGCGTTTGTACACATCTTTTCGATTCCACGGCTCTTATACTCTATCTGCAACCCATCACCTCGTTTTGTAATTTACCTTTGAGGTAAATTTACTATAGCATGAACAAATGGCAGAGTCAAGAATCAAATTAACCCTAGAGGTAAATTTTAAAAAACGGGGAGCCCACGATCATCATAAACAGAGCTGCAAGTTGCTCCACCGTAACGAATTGCTTGATCAAGTGCATTTACCCTGATTGCAAACTAAGTAAAAAACAAAGGAGAGGAAGCGAGAATGACTGGTAACAAATTTAGCGGGATTGTGTGGAATTGTTCCTGTACAATTTTTCAAGAAAAACATCCAGAGTTATATCCGCTTGTTCCAATATGCTTTTTAATGTTCCCCGTGCAACTTCCCGATGCATGGGTATAATAGTTGTACGAGTCGGATTGCCTTGTTTAACATATTTTGCATGACTTCCTTTTTGCGAAACCTTTTGAAAGCCAAGGCCGGTCAATACCTTGATAATATCATTTGGAGGAAGCAGGGGATATTTTGAACCCATTAGATGGCAACCTCTAAAGTTGTAATAAAGGTTTGGCGTGAATCAATATCTGGTTGTTCATCTTCATAATAAAGTTCCAGGGCTTCACGTAAATTTTGCAGTGATTCGTCTATTGTCTTACCTTGTGAAGCAACATTATTTTCCAAACATTTGGCTACATACCATGAATCTTCTTTTTGAACAACCACAGTAACTTTAATATTCATCTGGTTTGCACACCCCACTTTACTTTTGCATTATTATAGCATATTTAAAGCATCGGAAGAAACTGGAAGTAGTTTCAACACACCGCTGCAACGAGGCGGGGGAATAGAACCCACCGCCTGTTTTGTAAATAGGCGACCGCTTAGCGGGGGATATATTTCACCTCGTTATAATAACCAACTGGCCGCAGTCCTTAAATAACTGAGCCAGTTTAATCCTTAAAAAGGCCGAAGTCCAACAGCACGAGAGAGGGTATAAGTTATAAACTGGTTTAAGCTTACTCCTTCGGAGCTGGCCAGTTCAACAAGCGTACGGTGCAATGTTTTGGGAACCCGAACATTAAATTTTCCTGAGTAATCGTCTTCTTTGCCGGGCTCCGGGATTTCCTTGCCATCTTCCAGAGCTGCAAGTAACCAAATCCTTTTAGCGTCCTCTATCATCCCCAGAATTTCTTCTTTTGTTTCTGCCTGGGTAATGCAGCCCTTTAAATCGGGTATTTCAGCCACATACCCGCCTTCATCACAGGGGACAAGGACCACCTTATAAGGGAGGGCCATGTAATAATCAAGGTCTTTATTCATCAATTTTCCCTCCTTCCAGTAGCTTTATAGCTCTTTCAACATAAACAACTTTAATATGGGGTTGGTCAAAAGGCACAACCAGGGAATCCCCTCCTTTTGTGTAAATATAATGGCTGGAACCGCCGCCCGGCTGCCTTCGTTTAAATCCAGTCCTGATTAATATTTTATCCAACTCCGTAAACCTTACCTGTTTAGGGTTATTCCTTATTTTCTTAAGAAGTTTTTCAAGTTGACTCATAACATCGCCCTTACAACATAGTACCATATTTAGTGGCTTTAATATAATAAAAAATAAGCGGTTCCAAGAGAAGAACTCTTAAAATATTCCGACTGAGATTATTATCGCCCAGAAACGATCTCTGTTCTTATCTTCCACAACACATTTTAAACTTTTTGCCACAAATTGCATTTCTTAATTTATAGTATTTAATTATACATAGAATAACTGGTAATATTGACACATTGTCCGGTTATTCCTATAATAATTAAGAAGTATTGGGCAAGATGGTGTATTTTTATGAATTATGTCGGCATTGACATTGGATCAACCGCCGCTAAAACGATTGTTTTTAACGGAGAAAAGATAATTGCATCTTTCGCTATGCCTACCGGTTGGAGCAGCAAGGAAACTGCCGCACGTATAAAAGGCCAATTGGAATCTTTGGGGTTTAATGTGGAATCCGCAGATATAAAAACCATCGCCACCGGTTATGGACGCATTTCGGTTGAATATGCAGATATGGTTTTGACAGAAATCACCTGTCATGGCAAAGGTGGTTACCATTTGTTTTCTCAGGACGGCGTAATCATTGATGTGGGAGGTCAGGATACCAAGGTTATTACCATAAAACATGGGACGGTTTCCAACTTCTTGATGAATGATAAATGCTCAGCCGGCACTGGCAAGTTTATTGAGATTATGGCCAATCGTCTGGCAGTTGATATTGACGAGCTTTTCAGCTTGGCTGAAGGCGGTACACCTATTCCGATCAGTTCCATGTGTACGGTCTTTGCTGAGTCGGAAATCATTAGTCATATTGGAGCTGGACAGCCAAAAACAGATTTGGCCGCTGGTATCGTACAATCTGTAGTATCCCGGGTAGCTCTACTGGTGGAAC
>JAQUJQ010000038.1 GCA_028680875.1 Eubacteriales bacterium | reverse complement strand
ACTGTTACGCTCTGGGATGGGTCTTGTCATAGACATCTTTAATCCGGTTTTTCGATGCACTTAGATAAACTTGTGTTGCACTGATATCTTCATGCCCCAGCAGTTCCTGAAGAGATTTTAAATCCGCGCCATTTTGAATCATATGTATTGCAAAAGAATTTCGAAGGATTTGGGGAGTGAGTTTTTTTCCAAGTCCCGCTCCTTTTGCATACTGTTTTATCAATTTCCAAATACCTTGTCTTGTAAGGCGTTCTCCATTGTAATTCACAAACAAGGCTTGACAATTCCTATTCTTTTCTCGAATCAACTTAGGTCTGCCTTCATAAAAATAGGTTTCTAGCGCTGCTCTTGCCGGTCGTCCCAGCGGAATAATTCTGGCCTTGCCATACTCTCCCCTAGAGAGAATGAACCCAATCCGTAAATTGATATCTTCTAGGTCAGCGCCTGCAATTTCACTGACCCGCATACCGGAGGCATATAAAATCTCCAACAATGCTTTATCCCTTATCCCTTTAATAGAATCATCCGGCTGTGATAAAAGTCTTTCGATTTCTGTAACTGTCAGGTACTGTATTTCCTTCCTTTCGATCCTGGGGGATTTAATATTTTCCGTTGGATTTTCTGTTAATCCTCCATGCGATACTATATATTGGAAAAAAGCCCGTAATGATGCCAACTTCCGGTTGACTGTAGCGGCAGATTTTCCATCGTTTTTCAACTGCAACAAATAGGCGATAATTTCTGTTTTGCTGATTTCATCCACTCTTTGAATCTTTTTATCTGATATAAAACGCTGAAAATCTGTAAGATCCCTTTCATAGGCTATAAGGGAATTTTGGGACATCCCTTTTTCCTCTTCCAAATATTTGTTAAACTGTGAAAGGTATTCATTCATTTCCATCGCCTTCCAATCCATTTTATGTTCTTAAAGTATAGCCTAAAGTCAATTGGTTGACAATCCCCATTTCCTTGCATTCTATGGATTTCAGTACTAAAACCAAATCTGTGGACATACATTGAATGTATAAAGATAAATCCTTAATTTTTTATTTACATAACAGGAGATCTTTTTATGAAAAAAAGTTCATCCGGCAATATAATATCTTTGCTATATCAGAACTTCTCTGTCTTACTGATCTCTCTATTTTGCTTTTTGCTTGGTATATCGGTAGGTGTCTTTACTGAGATCATTCTTTCACCAGAAAACAGAGAAAGCATCCAGGCTTTTTTGGATGTCCATCTATTTCTTTCCCAATTGACAGGAACTGACCTTCCTTATGTTTTCTTACGTTCTGTAGCCAGCAATCTAGTTCTGATACTGATTATCGCCATTGCAGGGTTATCCATAATCGGCTTTCCCGCTGCTCTTCTGATTCTGATCTATAAGGGGGCTGCCTTGGGATTTTCTGCAACTTTGCTGATTGATACCCTTAGCTTTAAAGGGGTTCTATGGGTCTTACTGACCCTGGTTCCTCAGAATCTCATTCTTATCCCCTGCTACCTTATAGCTGCCATGGCCTCTCTTAGTTTCACCTTTTCTCTCTTGACTTCAGGGCCATCAGCTATAAAAAAATGCCTTATAACAAGCATAGGCAGCTATTTAGCATTCTTTTTTATTATAGCGGTCTTCGTTTTGGGGGGCTGTTTCGTCGAATCCTTTATATCCCCTTTTTTGCAGCAGCTATTAGGATAGCTGCAATAGTCTTCCCATCTTCTATTTTACCATCAAGAACCATTTTCTTCAAACTATCCAGATCACATTCCAAGATCTCCAATGCTTCATTACTGTCAAATTCTGTTTCTCCCGGTGTTAAACCAGTAGCCATATATAAGTGGATTATTTCTTCAGAATATCCCACAGATGAATAAAAAGAAGTAAGATGCTCTATCTTCTCTGCTGTATAGCCTGTCTCTTCTTTCAATTCCCGAACGGCTGAGTGGAACGGGTCCTCCCCCGGGTCGATCTTTCCTGCAGGCACCTCCAAAATTACCTTCTCAGCCGCCTTACGAAATTGCCTGACCAGCACCATCTTTCCCTCATCAGTTATTACTGCAAGTGCGACGCCACCGTTATGCTCGATGATTTCCCGGTGGGAAATCTGTTCCCCCACAGCAAAAATTTTATCTTTTCGTAAGTTTAAAATTTTTCCCTTATACAGAATCTCGCTGGATATTGTTTTTTCTTCATAAACCATAATATTATTTCTTCATCGCCTTTGACTTGTCGGAAGCAACCCGAACCGCTTCCATCACAGCATAGCGGAAACCATTCCTTTCCAGATCTTTTACTGCTTCAATTGTAGTCCCTCCCGGAGAACAGACCATATCCTTTAATTCTCCCGGATGAATGTCGGATTTCAATACCATTTCCGCAGAACCCAAAACTGATTGAGCTGCAAAAGTATAAGCTTGTTTTCTGCTCATTCCTTGAGCCACTGCTCCGTCAGCCAAGGCTTCAATAAAGAGGTAGACGTAAGCCGGACTACTGCCGGAAACTCCCACAACACAGTCCATTAATTTCTCATCCACTTCCTCTGACTTACCAACAGACGAAAATAGATCCAAAACATGCTTAAACTCTTCTTCGCTTACTTGGGAATTTCGACATAAAGCACTCATTCCCTTCCCAACCAAAGCCGGAGTGTTAGGCATCACCCGTACCACCTTACACCTGAAGTCATTTGTCTTTTCTTTATACCCGGAATGCTCATTGCATAAAGATTCGATAAAGCCGATACTGACACCTGCTGCTATTGAAACCAAAACCTTTTCTTCCCAATCTATGAAAGGAGCTATTTCCTGCAGAACTTCTGCTACTTTATCCGGCTTTACTGCTAAAATTAATACATCGCTTTGTGTTACTACATTTACACCATCGTTGCAATCGCAAATACCCAGTTCCTTGGCAAGAGTCTTCAATCTGGCTTTATCCTGATCAAATGCAAAGACATCCTTCTCTTTTCCCGGATTTGCAGCTAAATACCCTTTCACAATAGCGGATCCCATATTACCGGTGCCTATTAAACCGATCTTCATCTCCTGCCCTCCTTCTTTACTATTTCAATGCGTTTGTTTTCCAAAAAATACTGTTCCTTTTTCTGATCCATCAATTAGCTTTCTTATAATATCTCTCTTGGTTCCATTCGTCAATACCAAAGGGATCCCATATTCATTAACTTGCCGGGCAGCAGAGATCTTCGTTAAGACTCCACCGGTACCAAAACGGCTTTTCCCTCTGGCATCAATTTCCGTCAAAAGACCATCAATGTCATATACCTCTTCAATTAACTCAACATTTTTATTCTCTTTTGGGTTTTTATCGTAAACCCCATCAATATCACTCATTATAATCAGCAAATCAGCACCCCATAGATTTGCAGTTAAAGCACTAAGGGTATCGTTATCGCCAATTTTAATTTCTTCCACACTGACACTGTCATTTTCATTTATGATAGGAACGACCCCTTCATCTACCAGAGTAAACAAAGTATTTCTTATGTGAAGGTTGCGCATATGATCCCCAAAATCATCTCTTGAAAGGAGCATTTGCCCAACATGGATATTATAATCAGCGAAGATTTCTTTATATGCCATCATCAGTTCCACTTGTCCGATTGCACAAAGTGCCTGCTTGTAATTTATATCTCCTTTTCGTTGCCATTTGTTTATTGCTGCAATCCCGCAAATACCTGCTCCTGAAGAGACAATTATGACACTCTTCCCTTGCTCCATCAGTTCACTAAGCTGATCCACAATGTTATGCATTGCTTCCTTATTTACATTTCCATTTTCATCAGATAGAGTATTGCTGCCGATTTTTACTACTATTTTTTTGCTTTCTTTAATTAAATTACCGATTACATTCATTTGCTTATTGTTGCCTGCCTCTCTCCTATATAATATGATAGGATACTACAATTGGCATTTCTTTGCAAGAGGACCAAACTGATCATAGTTCTAAAGGAGAAGCTGATATTGGCCAAACATAGGCATGACCACAGATACTACCACAGTTCCAACAACAAGGGCTATAATGATGGTCATAATGGGTTCAATCATGGCAATTAACTGTTTTGTCCGGACCTGGGTCTGCTCCTCATACAAATCTGCCATCTTATTTAAGACATTAAAAAGCATACCTGATTCTTCCCCCACACGAACCATGGAAACTAACAATGGATCAAAAATGGGGTATTTACTCATAGATTGATGAATTGGAATTCCCACCTTCACATCCCCCAGAACCTTATTTAAATATTTTTTAATGTAAGTATTTGGTATAACCGAAGTGGAAACCTCCAGACTATGAATAATCTCAACTCCTGCATCTACAAGTGATGCCATAATTCTACAAAATCTAGAAATATACAATTTATGTAGAATTTCCCCCGCTAAAGGGACCCTCAATGCCAAATGATCGGTTTTCTCTTTGAAATTATCGGAGTTTTTCCTTGCATAAAGATAAATTCCAACTGTAATGAGAATTAAAAAGATTAGAATGTACCAGAAACTTATAATAAAACCGGAAATGCCCATAACTACCTGTGTAAGAAGAGGGAGTTCCGCTCCCATCTGACTGAACAAATCCACGAAGACCGGAAGTACTACAATATTCAATATAATAACCACAAGGAAAGTTAAACCCAAAAGCAAAAGAGGATAGCCTAAGGCCCCCTTTATCTTTGAAGTAATGGTCACCTCATTCTCAAGAATTTGAGAAGCCCTTTCAAATGATACATCCAGTCTCCCATTGATTTCTCCGGCAGCTATAATGTTTACCGTAATATCACTGAAGGTCTTAAATTTTGCCATGGAAGATGAGAGGGAAAATCCGGAATACATATTTTCCTGAATCTCTTCCAAAATTTTTTTCATTTGCTTATCCTTTTCCTGTGCAATCAAAACCTGTATACAAAGAGACAGAGATACCCCTGCCTTCATCATGATCGCAAATTGATGCAAAACACTTAATACCTTCTTTTTCTGAATTTTTACTTCATGAATATCTTTTTCTGTTTCAGTTAATTTTTTTATTTTTTGCATATTGGCAGTAGTTGATTTAACACCGATCTCCAAAGGGATTAACCCTTGATCTTTTAATAAAAAGAGTGCCTCCGCCTGATCATAGGCGGAAATCTCTCCTACCTCTTTTTTCCCTTTTTGGTTGATGGCTCTATATTTATAGTTCAACTTAATACTCCTCTAAATCTGAGATGAATACAGCTTCAACAATTCTTCATAGGTTGTAGTTCCTTCCAACACCCGTATCCTCAGGTTCTCATAAAGTGTAATCATACCCTCTTCAATGGCAATCTTCCGCACATCATCAATACTTGCTCCGTCATAAATTCCCTTCCTTAATTTCGGTGTAATCGGCATAATCTCATGAATTGCAGTCCGGCCTTTATATCCGGTTTGATTACAGTATTCGCAACCCGCTCCTTTATAAAGAAGAATCTTTTCTCTCTGTTTCCCAAGCTCTTTATGATTCAAATTTAGTCTGTCCAGTTCTTCCACAGATGGTTCATAAGAAACCTTGCACCGAGGGCAAATCTTTCGGATAAGCCTTTGTGATATAACCCCCACTAAAGCAGCTGACACCATAAAAGGCTCAATCCCCATATCCACCAAGCGAATCACGGCACTTGGGGCATCGAAAGTATGAAGTGTACTAAAAACCAGGTGTCCTGTAATAGCGGCTCCGATGGATAAATCAGCTGTTTCCTCATCCCGTATCTCTCCTACCATGATGATATCCGGATCCTGCCGAAGAATAGAACGAAGAATAGTTGCAAAATTAAGCCCGGCCTTTGTGTTGATGTCCACCTGAGTAATACCCGGTATGATGGTTTCAACCGGATTTTCCACTGTAATCAAGTTGATGTCATCCCGTTTCTTTTCTCGCAGGATCGTATATAAAGTAGTGGATTTACCGCTTCCCGTAGGGCCGGTAATTAATATTATACCATGATCTTTACTTAGCATTTGGTCAAATCGAGCTATGTTTTCCGATAAAAAACCGATCTCGCTCCTATCCAGATTCAAATCGAGAGCTGTTGCTATACGTATTACAATTTTTTCACCAAATATTGATGGAATGGAAGAAATTCGCATATCAATTTCTTGCCCCCGGATCTTAATATTAATTCTGCCGTCTTGAGGAAGCCGTTTTTCTGCAATGTTCATTCCTCCCATGAATTTAATACGAGAAACCACTGCAGGGGCGATACCCGTATCTGCTTCCAAGTAGGGAACTAAGTAACCGTCAATGCGAAAGCGGATTCTAACCTTTTTTTCTCCCGGTTCAATATGGATATCACTGGCTTTCATAAGGACTGCCTGTTCAATCATCATATTGACCAGGCGCACAATAGGCTGATCTGCATTTTGGTAACTATCTGTTTCCTTCGGGATTGCTTCTACCAGCTTGGAGAGTTCCTGGGCCGCTTCTATAGCTTTATGAGAAGCATAAATTTGATGAATTTTCTTCTCTATTTCACTTTGCTTGGAAATTGCCACACGAACGGTCAATTTAGAATAAGCCCCTATATCACTGATTGTATTGTAATCCAAAGGATCTGCCATAGCCAATTTTAATATACGATCCTCTTTTTGGACTGGAACTACATGACCGGTTCTTGCAATGGATTCAGGAACGTATTTCGATAAAGAAGGGTCAATTTTTACTGCTTCCAGGTCTATATACTCAATCCCCAATTGAGAAGAAAGAGAATTAATCAATTGTTCCTCGGTTATAAACTTATTTTCGATTAAAATTTCACCAACACGTTTTCCACTCCCCTTTTGCGATTTTAGAGCTTCCTGCAGAGTCTTCTCATCCATAACTCCATCTTTTACTAATATTTCACCTAATTTCAATGTTGTATAACGCATTACATTTCCCTCAATATCACAGTAATCTCAGTATAAGTTTAAATACCAATCGACCAGAAAAAGAATTTCCTGTTGAAAAAGAATGTATGCAGCGGTTGCCGCTACAATAAAGGGACCCAGTGGTTGTTCTTCTCCTCTTTCAATCCTACGAGTCAATAAACAAAACCCAAGGATAATGGCACTTGTAAAAATTGTAATGATTAAGACGATAAGAATCCCCTTCATTCCGACCATAAGTCCTACTGATGCCAGAAGCTTTACGTCCCCAAATCCCATAGCGTCCTTTTTTAATATCCATTTTCCTACTGCTCCTATTAAAAAGAAGCTTCCTCCTCCGATTAGAGCGCCAAAAAGAGGAGACAAATATGAGGATTGAAAGGGTATAAAACCCAATGCGGTTACCGCCAATCCAATCACATATTGATCGGGAATAATCATATATTTTTTATCAGCGATCCCAATCTGAAGAAGCAACCAAAGTGCAAGAATTCCGGCAATCAGATAAAGCGGGCCTTGGTTTAACAGCTTGACGGCAGAGGCAATGAACACCAGACTAAAGACAGAATCCCAAGGTTGTTTCTTGATTCTCTCATCCCACATCTCTTTGTCCGGCTCTTCACCATAATCGCAAAGCCATTTGGCAGGTATTCGATTAAATACATATACGATGGAATATCCGGCAGGAAAACCGATAGCCACAGAAAACAGAACCCCAAGCAGATAGGTTATTGTTGTATTGTCCACGGCGGTTCACCTGTCTTTGAAGCTTCATCTTCTTCCGTCACTTCTTTTATCGTTTCCGGATCACCGAAATAGTAAAGGCTGAAAGCCACTTCCCAAAGATAAAGCCCGTTTTCATCCTCACATCCATTAATGTCCTCAATTAGGTAAGCTCCGGTTTGACTGTCTTCAAAGCTCTCAATCAATTCTACAGCCTTTTCATAGGTATTTATAAAGCTAAATTTTCCCGGTAAGCGAAGCAGGGTTTTATGACTGCCGGAAGAACCCTTTTCCAATTCCGGTTCCCCTATAATGATTTCATACATTATAACTCCTGTTTCTTTAGCATGAGCATTAATGTCATCGGCTAAAGCCCTGCCATCAATCAGATAAATGGAATTGTCCTCCTTCAGAAGGCCCTTCATGACTTCTATATCTTTCCTAACGTCCTTCTCATCCAGCATAGCCAGCTCTATTTCCATTCGTTGGATCTTTAATAACTTACTTTCCATATTGAGAGCTTCAATTTCAGTTTTTAAAGGTTTAAATGCAAAATTATAGTAAATCGTAATCAGCAAGAGAATAATCATAAAATAGAGTAGGACAGGTGTGACAATCTTTGAGCCCTTCATTTTATTCACCCTCTCCTTTCTCTGGCAATACTGTAATAGTCATTTCACATCTCAGTAAACCCTCTTCTTTCCGGAATGTAAGAGGCAGAGAAACCATAAGGTTTTCCTCTTGGTCAATTTTATTTTTTGCCATTATAAAATAATCTAAATCTTTTCCTGTAACAATTACATTAAAAGTTCCGGTATCTTCTTTATAGGTTATGCTATTTAAAGTGGCTCCGTTAAATAGATCTGTATTCAATATTTTCAAATAATGAGCCACCAAAGAATCTCCAAAGGGTAGACTTGCTTTCTCCTCATCAATAGCGGTGACTTGTGCCCTCATTTGACGTTGTTCCTCCAGGAGGTTCTTGATTTCTACATATTCCGGGCTGGCAATAATGGCCTTATTCCGTTTAATATCTTTATTAATAATATAATAATTTATAGGAAGGATGGCCATAACCAGAACCATAAGGATGAAGACTGTAATGCAGACCGTCAAAGTCCGGCGATTTCGTCTCCTGCTTTGAATCCCCCGTGTAAGAAAATTCAATTCCTTTCTCTTCTTATAATCCAGTCCCCGCAGAAGTACAAGTCTCTGATAAAACTCCTGATGTTCCTTAAGTTCTCCTTGTAATGTTACGATCTTACTTAGAGCCTCTTTATATTGTTCTATGTTACTGCATGGGATTTCTGTGACTTCTGTAAAAAACTCGGCCATTCCCGGAATACTTGCTGTTCCCCCCGATATCAGAATATTATCGATTCTTAGACCTTCCACACTGGATACAATATTAATAGATCGTATCAATGTGGTAATCATCAAGCTCGCAGCTTCCTCCACCTGTTTTAATGATTCCGGATTATTGTTAATATAGGATTCTGTTTCATCGGCAGATAATTGAAAAGTAGTGGCAACTGCTTGATAAAATTCACTGACAGCCAAACTGTCTGTCCTCTGGTGAATCAGCTGACGATTATGAAACAGAGACACTTGGGTTTCCTGAGGAGACAAATGAATTGCAGCTACCGTCTTATCACTGAATTCCAATCCGCTGATCTTATAGTTGAGTAGTTTTCGGATTAAGTCAGTATGTGCAACCATCGTTGGAAAAATTCCAGAAAGTTTAATCCCCTTAGCCTTTAGCTCATTAGTAAGTGAAGTGATAAATTCCTGGTTCACGGCAAAAATAGCACTGGTCTGCAAGCCTTCCTTATTATGTCTTGAACCATACCACTGATTTTCTACGATAAATGTCCCTTCATCTTCAGGGAGAATGGCATTTGCTTCTAATATGGCAAGTGACACCAATTGGGATTTCTTCAGCTCTTCATGCGTATACTCTCTGTGAATTACACAATCGGCTCCCAATAGAAGTATAGCCTTCCCCTTGCTCAGTTTTCCCTTTGTAATGACCATATCAATAAAATCGGAAAAGGCTGCTGTATCACTGGTAAATTCTCCATTCTTTAAATTATCCGGTAAAAAGAGCCTTCGCATTTTATTGATATAGATACTCTCTCCTCTTTTGCTGATATTAGCCAGCTGTATTATATTTTTTTCAATTTGAATAGTTAATAGATTCATGCTGATCCTTCTTTTACTCTAAAAAAGGGCCTTCTATAGATCCGATAATGGGCATTTCTTCACTGTCGACTAAAGCGATCATACCCATGTTCTCTTCACCCTTATATTCCATGGCAACAACCTGGAGGGTTATCGGATGATAGTAAAAAGCCCAACCTCTAGTTCTGCATTTAAATTCAGTTTCTCTATCATTAGCCACCAGTGCTATACTGTTGGCAACCAAATCCTGATGTCCGGGCATTTGATGAATGGTTACATATTCTCTACACTGAGCCTTTTGAGATACGTAAATTTTAAGAGCGCTTTCATACAGCCCGGCATTGGCATTATCAACAGAATTATTGGCGTTATTAAGAACACCGGAAACAGAAGGAATGGCAATCGTAGCTAATATGGCCAATATTACAACCACTAAAAGGACCTCTATTAAGGTGAACCCACGTTTCTTCTTATACACGATATATTTCCCTCGAATTAATTATATAATTAATTACATAATTAAAAATATTTGTTAAATTATAGTAAAGTATTAAAAGCCCGAAATTGTTCGGGCTTATGTTTAATGCTATTATAATATATAGATCTTTAATTATGATCCTGAATCGAAGGTAATAGCTCCAGAACCACCTTTAATATCAGTAGCTTTGGCATTACCATCTTTATCAACAGTATATGTTCCCTTTCCCCCTATTGATTTTGTTAAATCTGTTGGATCTATCAAACCGAATTCCTCTAATGCGTCTTCCCAATTAGATGAAGATAATGCAACATCATTCTCAGTCATATAAGCCTTAGCTGCCAACTCAATGGTTCTTACATTGGCATCAGCTGCTGCTTGATTAGCATCATCAACCACGCCGCTAATCACAGGTATCGCAATGATGGCCAAGATAGCTAGGATGGCTATAACAACAATCAGTTCTATTAATGTAAAACCTTTCTTTGTCCTTTTCTTCATTTTCTTTCTCTCCTTTTAAATATGACTTTTCTTACTATAATATATCCGCCACACTTTCACCGGAAAGCGGCAACTGG
>JAQUJQ010000037.1 GCA_028680875.1 Eubacteriales bacterium | reverse complement strand
TGCTCCTCCAAAACCAGTTCGGATTCACCCCAAAATTTTCGGTTCTCCCGTTCCGGATAATCCGGATTCAGCGTATAATGATTAAGCTGAATTATATATTAATTTAAGAAAGAAAACAAGGGGGAAAATAAAAAAAATATATTTTTCAAAAAAACAATTTCGAGGTATAATAATTGGAATGGTTTATAATATGAAGAAAAATAGAAGCCGTAAGGAAAAACAATGTTTAAATTAGTATCGGAATATAAAATGATGGGAGACCAGCCCCAAGCGTTAGAACAGTTAGTAAGGGGAATAAAGCAAGGGGCGAAACACCAGACTTTACTTGGTGCTACAGGGTCCGGAAAAACGTTTACTATGGCTAACGTAATTCAGCAGGTTCAAAAGCCTACCCTGATCATTTCTCATAATAAGACTTTGGCAGCTCAACTTTGTGGCGAATTTAAGGAATTTTTCCCGGGAAATGCAGTTGAATATTTTGTTAGCTACTATGATTATTATCAACCGGAGGCCTATGTGCCATCCACTGATACATATATTGAAAAAGACTCGGACATTAACGATGAGATTGAAAAATTGCGTCATTCAGCAACAGCGGCTCTGGCAGAACGGCAAGATGTCATTATTGTTGCCAGCGTATCTTGTATCTATGGTTTGGGCAGTCCGGTGGATTATGAAAACCAAGTACTTTCTCTTCGACCGGAAATGTTGAAAACCCGCAATGAGATTCTAAGTAAGCTGGTTGATATTCAATATACAAGAAATGATATCGGCTTTTTACGGGGGACATTCCGTGTCAGAGGTGATATTATCGATATATATCCTGTGGGATCAGAAAAGGCTATACGAGTGGAGCTCTTTGGCGATGAAATAGAAGTAATTAAAGAAATTAATCCAATTACAGGGGAGATCATCGGGCTTCGTAATCACGTTTCTATCTTTCCTGCATCGCATTATGTAACTTCTAAGGAAAATATGGAACGAGCAATTTGCAGGGTAGAAGAAGAGCTGGAAGAGCGAATTGAATGGTTTAAAAGTCAGGGTAAACTTATCGAGGCTCAACGGATTGACCAACGTACCCGTTACGACTTGGAATTACTCCGTGAGGTGGGTAGTTGTAAGGGAATCGAGAATTATTCCCGCCATATAAACGCACTACCTGCCGGTAGTCGCCCTTATACGTTGATCGATTATTTCCCCGATGATTTTCTGATTATCATGGACGAGTCCCATGCTATGCTGCCCCAGCTTCGAGGAATGTGGGCAGGTGACCGTTCCAGAAAGACGGCTTTGGTTGATTATGGTTTTCGTCTTCCGTCAGCATTAGATAATCGCCCTCTTAATTTCAGCGAATTTGAAGGCATGGTCAACCAAATCGTTTATGTGAGCGCTACACCCGGTAATTATGAAAGGGAAAAAAGTAAAGGAGTTGTAGCGGAACAGGTTATACGTCCAACTGGGTTGTTGGATCCGGTCATCCATGTTCGAAAGACGGAAGGGCAAATTGATGACTTAATTAGTGAAATCAATCAGATAACAAAAAAAGAAGAACGGGTATTGATTACTACTTTAACAAAAAAAATGGCAGAAAGTCTAACTGATTACCTTAAAGATGCAGGGATCAAGGTCCGTTATCTTCATTCCGAGGTCCAGACATTGGAACGGATGGAAATTCTAAGGGATCTTCGGCTGGGGGTATTTGATGTATTAGTGGGCATCAATCTTCTGCGAGAAGGACTAGACCTCCCTGAGGTCTCTCTAGTCGCTATTTTGGATGCGGACAAGGAAGGATTTCTACGGACGGAAACTTCTCTGATTCAGACGATAGGCCGTGCAGCAAGAAATGTGGAGGGTAAAGTGATCATGTATGGGGATCGGATCAGTGTCGCCATGGACAAGGCTATCGAGGAAACCAATCGAAGAAGAGCCATCCAAGAGGCATACAATGAAAGAAATGGCATCACACCTCGAACCATTCAGAAATCTGTACGAGCTGTAATTGAGGCAACAAAAGAAGTGGAGGAATCGGTTGATTTTTACCATGGGAAAAGTCCTCTGGAGCTGACCAAGAAGGAACTGGCGGACTACATTAAATGCCTGGAGAAGGAGATGAGACAGGCTGCAGCCGATTTGCAGTTTGAGCGGGCAGCCCAACTTCGGGATCAAATATTTGAATATAAATTGAAACAATAAAAGGGAGCTAGTAGATGGCAAATAATATAATCGTTAAAGGAGCTAATGAACACAATCTTAAAAATATAGATGTAAAGATTCCTCGGGACAAGATGGTGGTTCTTACCGGATTGTCCGGATCGGGGAAATCTTCCTTAGCCTTTGATACCATTTATGCTGAGGGGCAAAGGCGTTATATGGAGAGCTTATCTTCTTATGCAAGGCAGTTTTTAGGGCAGATGGAAAAACCGGATGTCGAATACATTGAAGGACTTTCTCCTGCTATTTCTATTGATCAGAAGACCACCAGCAAAAATCCTCGTTCCACGGTAGGCACGGTAACGGAAGTACATGATTACTTGCGTCTCTTATATGCCCGCATAGGTGTTCCCCATTGCCCAATATGCGGCAAGGTAATTTCAAGTCAAACAGTAGATCAAATCGTGGATCGGATTATGTCTTTAAAAGAAGGCACCAGATTGATTCTTCTTGCTCCTGTAATCAGGGAGAGAAAAGGGGAGCATGGAAAGATACTGGAGAGAATACGGAAGGAAGGGTTTACCCGAGTAAAAATAGATGGAGAAATCCGGGAACTTTTCGATGAAGATATAAAGCTAGATAAGAAATATAAACATACCATTGAAATTGTTGTGGACAGAATCATTATTAAGGCAGGAGCAGAAAGTCGGTTAGCCGAATCAGTCGAACTGGCTTTGGCTAACGGGGATGGCATTGTATCGGCTCAAATAGGAGGTGATGAAACGCTGGTATTCAGTACTAAGTTGGCTTGCCCGGACCATAATATCAGCATTGAAGAGCTGGAGCCAAGAATGTTTTCCTTCAATAGTCCCTTTGGGGCCTGCCCTGTATGCAATGGTCTGGGCTTTCTCCAAAAGATTGATCCGGATCGCATCATTACACAGCAGGATTTATCCATTCCAAAAGGGGCATTGGCTAATGTGTTTGCTTCCATGGAAATCAGCGGCTTTTATCGGCAGATGATTGATGCATTGGCTAAGAGCCATCAAATTGATATCAACACACCATATAAAGATCTACCGGACAGGTTTAAAGAAGAACTGCTATATGGAACAGGAAATCGGAAATTGGAATACTATTATGAAAGTCGAAATAACGGTTCCAAATCCTATCGAAATCATCCTTTCGAAGGGGTTATAAATAATTTAGAACGGAGATATCAAGAAACCAATTCTGACTATATTAAAGAAAAAATGCAAGAATATATGAGTGTTACATCCTGCCCGGCATGTCAGGGTAAACGGCTGAAACCGGAAGTCCTGGCTGTAACCGTAGGAGGAAAAAACATAGCCCAGATTTCTGAATTATCTATTCGAGATGCACGAGACTATATGGATGGGTATCAACTTTCTACCAAGGATAAAACGATTGCAAAACAAATCCTTAAGGAAATTAAAGCCAGGCTCAGTTTTCTGATCGATGTAGGTTTGGATTATCTGACCCTGTCCCGGGCATCGGGCACATTGTCCGGCGGAGAATCACAAAGAATACGGTTAGCTACTCAAATTGGCTCCGGCTTGTTGGGCGTACTCTATATACTGGATGAACCCAGTATTGGCCTTCATCAAAAAGATAATGCGAAATTGTTGGGAACACTGCGGAACTTAACGGATTTGGGCAACACTCTCATCGTGGTGGAGCATGACGAAGAGACCATGTATGCGGCAGATCACATTATTGATATAGGCCCGGGGGCGGGGATCCACGGCGGAGAAGTTGTGGCCGTAGGAACCGTAGAAGACATTAAGGATTGTAAGGATTCTATTACAGGTTGTTATCTGCGAGGGGAGAAGGTAATCCCTGTTCCTAAAAACAGACGGAAAGGAAAAGGCCAGTTTATTCAAATTCTGGGCGCTTCGGAGAACAACTTAAAGAACATCGACGTAAACATTCCCCTTGGCCAATTCATTTGTGTCACTGGTGTGTCCGGTTCCGGTAAAAGTACCTTGATTAACCAGATTTTATATAAAGGGATAGCGACAAAGATTAATAGATCGAGGGAAAGAGCGGGAGCTCATAAGGAGATCCGTGGCATTGAATACATCGATAAGATTATTAACATCGATCAGTCCCCGATTGGCAGAACTCCAAGATCCAATCCGGCTACTTATACTGGAGTATTTACTCCTATTCGTGAGCTTTTTAGTCAACTTCACGAATCCAAAATCAGAGGGTACAGTAAAGGTCGATTTAGTTTTAACGTAAAGGGTGGACGATGTGAAGCATGTAGCGGTGATGGGATTATAAAGATTGAAATGCATTTTCTACCGGATGTATATGTACCTTGTGAGATCTGTAAAGGCAGGAGATATAACAGAGAAACTCTGGAGGTTAAATATAAGGGAAAGAACATTTATGATGTGCTGGATATGAATGTATCGGAAGCTTTGGATTTCTTTAAAAACATCCCTGCGATTATTCGGCAATTAAAGACATTAGAAGAAGTGGGATTAGGCTATATCAAATTAGGACAACCCTCCACCCAGCTTTCCGGCGGGGAAGCTCAGAGGGTAAAACTGGCCTCCGAACTATCCAAAAGAAGTACGGGAAGGACTCTTTATATTCTGGATGAACCTACCACCGGATTACATTTTGCCGATGTGGACAAGCTGGTTCAGGTGTTGGTACGGCTGGTTGACTCCGGAAATACGGTAGTGGTCATAGAACATAACCTGGATGTGATCAAAATGGCTGACACAATTATAGACCTGGGACCGGAAGGTGGGGACCGGGGAGGTCAAGTGATTGCAGTCTGTACTCCTGAAGAACTGGTTAATGTGAAGGACTCTTATACTGGGGAATATATAAAAAGGGTTTTAAAACCCCACAGTATCTGATATAATTAAAAATTAACAGAATATTGAGTGACAATAGTTGGTAGAAATTTGATAGCACAAAAGAAAATAATGTATAGCCTAATGGTTTTCTTGGTTTGTTGCTGGGGTCTAGAATTTATTTTTGCAAAAAAAGCATTGGAGGCCATGGAACCACTGACGTTGGTATTCTTCAAATATACGATCGGGGCCATTTTAGTGTTAGCATTTAAATTCAGATCGGGCGATAAGAGTTTTATCAGTAAGAAGGATATTCCTATATTTTTTATTTGTGCTTTTCTCGGTGAAATTGGATATTTCTATTGTGAGTATACAGCGATGGATTATCTTCCTATTTCATTGATTACAATCGTACTATCCTTTGTTCCGGTGTTTTCCATTTTCATTGAAAAGATTCTGTACAAACGGAGTGCGACAAAACCGATGATGGTGGGGGTATTCTTTTGTGTATGCGGCGTGACTTTGGTTATAGGGGCTGATTATCAGGAATTGATGACAGGTCGGCTTGTAGGATATGTTCTGGCATTTGGAGCAGTGGCCTTTTGGAACGCATATAATTTTATCACAGCATCCCTACATAATCGATATACCAGCTTGTCTCTCACATTTAACCAGCTGGTTTGCAGCATTCTATTGCTTCTGCCTTATGCTCTTTTTAATCCACCCAAGGAAGGTTCTGTAGATGCAGGGGTCATTGGAGCGATAATATTTTTAGGCATCGTTAGTGGTGCCATGGGCTTTATTATTTTAGTCAGGGCATTGCATGTAATAGGAGTTACACCAACAGCTATGTTTTCTAACTTCTTACCTGTCACCGGCACTTTTTTTGGGTGGTTGTGCTTTGGAGAGACCATTTCTTTCCTACAGTTTGTAGGAGGGATCATCATTATTGGTGCTGCTTGTTTGGTAATTCATGAGAAGGAAAAGATAGTTAAGCAGACAGAGACAAATATCTGAGAAAGGACAGGACATTTATGATAGAACGCATTAATATGACCATGCTAACCGACTATTATGAGTTAACCATGGCTAACGGTTATCTTGAAAAGGGGTTAAAGGATCAAATTGCATATTTTGATATGTTTTTCCGAAAAATACCTGATGGCGGAGGTTTTGCAATTGCTGCCGGGTTGGAACAGCTGATTCATTGTTTGGAAACTTTACGGTTTGAAGAGGAAGACATAACATTTTTACGAAATAAGGGAATCTTTAGTGAGGGTTTTCTTAATTATTTAGAAAACTTCAGATTTGAATGTGATGTATGGGCTATACCCGAGGGAACACCGATTTTTCCGGGCGAACCCTTAATTACTGTTAGAGGTCCTGTTATTCAAGCCCAGTTTATTGAAACCATTATGCTGTTGCTAATCAACCATCAGAGTTTGATTGCAACTAAAGCAAATCGGATTGTCCGTGCTGCGGAAGGCAGAGGAATCATGGAATTTGGTACCAGAAGGGCTCATGGGGCATCCAGTGCGATCTACGGCGCCAGAGCAGCTTATATTGGTGGCTGTGGTGGGACAGCCTGTACGATTTCAGATAGGGATTATGGGATTCCCGCCTTAGGTACAATGGCACACAGTTGGGTCCAGATGTTTGATTCGGAATATGAATCCTTTAAAGCTTATGCAGATCTATACCCAGGCAATTGTACTTTGCTGGTAGATACCTATAATGTTTTAAAATCCGGGATTCCCAATGCAATCAGAGTTTTTAAAGAAACAAAGGTGGATAAAAAAGCAATTCGCATTGACAGTGGTGATATCACATACCTTTCTAAAAACGCAAGAAAAATGTTGGATGATGCCGGATTCCCTGAATGCGGAATAGTGGCTTCCAGCTCTTTTGACGAGTATTTGATTCGAGATGTAATCAGCCAGGGAGCACCCATTGATTCTTTTGGAGTAGGTGAGAGACTGATCACTTCGAAAACTGACCCGGTGTTTGGCGGCGTATACAAAATGGCGGCCATTGAAGTAGATGGAACTATCGTTCCAAAGATTAAAATCAGTGAAAACATTGAAAAAATTACAAACCCAGGCTTCAAAAATGTATTTCGACTTTATGACAAGGATACAAAGAAAGCAATAGCGGATGTGATTACCATGAATGATGAAAAAATCCCGGAGGAAGGGGAATACGAAATTTTCGACCCCCAGTTTATTTGGAAGAGAAAGACCATTTCCAACTTTGAGGTGCGGAATTTACAGGTACAAATTTTCGATAAGGGTAAATTAGTCTATCATTTGCCTACCATCAATGAGATCAAGAAATATTGCAAGAGTCAAATCGAAACCTTATGGGATGAGATCTTACGATTTGAAAATCCACATAAGTACTATGTAGATCTCTCGGAAAATCTATGGAAAATGAAGACAAATCTAATTGAGTCTTATAAAAAATAACAACTAGAAAATGAAGGTGACATAATATGAAACAAGAATTTACAGTTTTAAAAACAACAAACCCTAAAATGAAACCGGATCCCGATACTCTGCAATTTGGAACCGTGTTCACAGATCATATGTTTATTATGGATTATTCAAAGGAAAAGGGTTGGTATGACGGCCGAATCGTACCTTATGGGCCAATTCCATTGGACCCTGCTGCTGCAGTATTTCATTATGCCCAGGAATTCTTTGAAGGACTTAAAGCTTATAAAACCAAAGACGATAGAGTACTTCTTTTTCGCCCCGAAATGAATGAAAAAAGAGCGAATTTAACAGCAGAAAGGCTTTGTATTCCCCCAATGCCTCCGGGATTGATGGTAAAAGCTATCAAGGCTTTGGTTTCTGTTGAAAGAGATTGGATTCCGGGAAAAGAGGGGACTTCCCTTTACATAAGACCTTTTGTTATTGCTACTGAACCCTTTTTAGGGGTGAGAGAAGCTCATAGGTATATGTTTATTATCATCCTGTCTCCGGTAGGCCCCTATTATAAAGAAGGCCTGTTTCCCACAAAGATATTTGTTGAGAACGAATATGTCAGGGCGGTTCCCGGTGGAACCGGCAATGTAAAAATTGGCGGCAATTATGCTGCAGCCTTAAAGTCTCAGGAAAAAGCTCAGGGAAATGGTTATTCTCAAGTGCTTTGGCTGGATGGGGTAGAGAGGAAATACGTAGAAGAAATTGGAACCTCCAATGCCTTTTTTATCATCGATGGAGAAATCGTCACGGCACCTTTATCCGGCACGATTTTACCGGGTATTACCAGAGATTCGGTCATCACCTTACTAAAGAGCTGGGGAGAAAAGGTGGCAGAGAAGAGAATAACCATTCAGGAGATTTATGAGGCTCATGCTGCCGGAAAATTGGATGAAGTTTTTGCTTCCGGTACGGCCGCTGTTATTTCTCCGGTTGGAGAGTTGTGTTGGCAGGGTAAGAAAATCATTGTAAATAATGGTGAAATTGGTCGGATTTCTCAGAAACTTTACGATGAATTAACTGCCATCCAAATAGGAAAAAGGGAGGATCCGTTTGACTGGACCACAGAGGTATAGATTGGAGTGAAAAGATGAAGACGAGAAAAGAGACCTTTGCAAGCAGTAATGGTCTCAATCAGTTTTCGTACGTTACTTATTCAGGAAAAGAGGCTCCGAAAGCCATCATTCAAATTGCTCACGGTATGAGTGAACACATAGGCCGATATGAAGAATTTGCCCGTTATTTTACCCAACACGGATTTCTCGTTTGCGGAAATGACCACTTAGGCCATGGTGAAACAGCATCATCTCCGGAAGAATTTGGTTATTTTGGTAAGCAAAAGGGATGGATTTATATGGTCGATGATATGCATCGGCTTACGATACGAATGAAAGAAATCTATGGTGAGGTTCCCTATTATATCATGGGGCATAGTATGGGTTCTCTTTTGGCCAGGGCTTATTTATCTTGTTATGGAAAAGAACTTTCCGGAGCCATCCTGATGGGAACCAGCGGAAGAAACCCCATCTTGAGATTGGCAAAACCCCTGATTAAAGCAGTAGTTACAGTGAAAGGAGAGCGACATAGAAGCAAGTTGCTATATACCATCGCTTTCGGGGATTACAATAAAAAGTATGATAAAGGTACAGATAGACTGGGTTGGATGAGTCGGGATCCATCGGCTTTAGAATGTTTTCGTAATGACCCAAAGTGTAATTTCGTTCTGACCGCTGCCGGTTTTCGAGATTTAACAGAAGCATTGATCTTTGTCTCCCGAAAAGATTGGGCAAGGGAGGTTCCAAAGGAATTGCCTCTTTTTCTGCTATCAGGCCAAATGGATCCGGTTGGGGATTATGGAAAGGGAGTCAAGCAAGTGTATAACAATCTTTCCTCTGCGGGGGTCAGGGATCTTGTGATGAAACTTTACCCCCAAAGTCGGCATGAGTTGATCCATGAGCCGGATAAAAACCTTGTTTTTATGGATATTCTCCATTGGATTGAGAAACATTTATAATACGTAGCATAACAAGCTCTCTCCATGAATAAAGTTTAGTAAAGATTTTGCGGAGGAGGGAGTTTTATTGTGGCCAAAATAGGATTTAAGAATAAACTCAAAAGACCCAAATTGAAAACAATAGGTATACTTGCTGTGATTGCATTGATTACCGTAGGTTTGATTTGGGGTGGACGGCATATTCTAACAGGTGATACAGAAGTCAATTTCAGAGTTTTAAATGAAGGAGAGGTACCCCAGCAGATTGCCGGGCAGATTATTCCGGAATACAGACAATTGGAAAGGGCTTTGGCCTGTATGGTGGACGGAAAGGTTTACGTGATTGCAACCAGGGGAGAAAAACCCACTTCAGGCTATGAAATCGCCATCGATCGAATGGCGATGGAAGAGGTGGACGGAACAAACACCTTGATTGTTTATGCCAAATTCATGGATCCTCAACCGGGCCTATCCCTCACCCAGGTTCTTACCTACCCCTTACAGGTAGCGGAAACAGATTTGACTGAATTGCCTGAGCAAATTCAGCTAAAAGTTCAGTACGTAGAGTAGAGAAAAAGGTAGAGAAAAAGGTACGGTTCTTTTTGTTTCAAAAAGAGCCGTGCCCAACTTTCACCCTCATAACATATTATTGACAATCAAGTAAATATATGGTATATTACGAAAGGAAAGGGGCCTTTCGTGGACAAAGTTATTGATCGGGTTAAAATTGGAATTGTCGGAATGGGTCAGGGGGCCGGTACCGGATTCATTGCAACTTGTCTTGCCAGGGCTTTGGTTAAGCAGAGAAACTGCCATCCTGCAGTTGTAGAACTGGGACAAGGAGGGCTGTTCGATTGTCTGGGGATGGACAAGCATTTTTCGGAGCAGCATTATTTTTCATTTCATAAGGCAGTAAAACAGGATCGAAGTATTCGAGGCAGGAGCAATGAGATTGATGGAGTCAATTGGATGCTCATACCACCGGGGGAAACAGATTATTCACAAGACCTGGATTCGTATCGCAAATTAAGGCTGGTGAACAACGGATTGGGTGATGTGATCATCTGTCGCCTTAAAGGTCTCCAAGTGGAGGAACTTTGGAGACTGCTTTGGGAGATGGATCGGGTTTTGGTTGTAATTGATCCTTTACCTTCCCAAATGTTAGCAGGTTATGAATTCCTTTGTTCGCTAAGAGTATGCGAATTACCTATTACCTATGTTATAAATAAATACAACAAAGGAGTAAACCGCAGAGAACTTCTGGATTATTTAAGGCTCAAAAAACTGATTTATCTTCCCTTGGTTGAACAAGAAGCGGTTTATGCAGGAGAGTATATATGCCGCCCGGTATATGACATGCCTGTTGCCGAAAAGCAGTTAAAAAAACCGATGAAAGATCTTATTGAGGAAATTCTACCATAAATCTATGGGAATGTAACAAACTTGTAATATAATAAGGTGTTCTCTCTTATACTGTTTTATACTATAATAAAATGTAGAGAAACAATGAAAAAAGGAGAAATCCGTTTATGATATTATTTGAACATGTAACAAAATCCTATGGAAGCAATGTTGGCATTGAGGATGTAAACGTTTG
>JAQUJQ010000274.1 GCA_028680875.1 Eubacteriales bacterium | reverse complement strand
ATAAAAGGGGACAACTGGTGGCATTATTAAAGGAAAACACTTTATCCAAATATACTAAATTGGGATTTTCACCACTAAAGGTGATATCACCAAGTTCAATGCTTGTGCCGCAGACTCGTTCCGAATCCGGTTTACACCTTTTATTTTTCATAACAATTACCTCTCTAAATATCGTATTAAATTTATATGATATATTGGAGTAACGGTTTCAGTCCTCCAATATGTAAGGAGAGGCTATTTTGTATCATTATATAATATGATAAAAAGTGCAGGTTGCTACCGGTTAAAAGTGAAGAAATTTTATAAGCTGTTTAACTTGTCTTATTAAATAAAAAAGTGGGTGCTTTCACCCATTTTTTTTTATGAAGTGGTTGCAAAGTGGAGAGAAGTGGAGTATAGTGGAGTTAAATGTTACGCTAGAGGAGAAGTGGTATGTTTATTGGCGAATACCAACATTCCATAGACGCAAAAGGCAGAATCATCATCCCTTCAAAATTCAGAGATGAACTGGGTTTCAAGTTTATTCTGACCAAGGGTCTGGATGACTGTCTTTTTATTTATTCTATGGATGAATGGAAGAAATTCGAAAGTAAGCTGGTGAACTTACCCATAGCCAGCAAAGAAGCTAGGGCTTTTGTCCGTTATTTCTTCTCCAGTGCAGTGGAATGTGAGATTGATAAACAGGGGCGGCTTACAATTCCACAGAATTTAAGGGAGCATGCCAAGATCGATAAGGAATTGGTTACCATTGGCGTTATGAGTCGGGTGGAAGTCTGGAGTAAGCAGGAATGGGCCAACTATGGAAGTAACAATCTGGGCTACGATGAAATCGCAGAAAAGATGGCTGAATTGGGAATATAAATCCAAAGGGGTATCTAATGGAATATAAACATACTTCGGTACTTTTTTCAAAGACAATGGAATACTTACAGATTAAGGCTGACGGTATCTACGTTGATGGAACTTTAGGCGGTGGGGGACACGCCGGAGGAATCTGTGAAAGGTTAAATCAAAAAGGGATTTTAATAGGTATTGATCGGGACCAGGATGCATTAAAAGCAGCAAAATGCACTTTAGAAAATTATAGGTGCCAAAAATATTTCTTTCAAAGCAATTACGAAAACATTAAAGAAGTACTAGAGAAGTTGGACATCTCTCAAATTCAAGGAGCTGTTCTTGACCTAGGGGTTTCTTCTTTTCAGTTGGACAACCCTGCCAGAGGATTCTCCTATATGCAAGATGGAGTCTTGGATATGCGAATGAATGAGAAGGATCAAATCACTGCGTACCAAGTGGTGAATCATTATGAACAGGAAACCTTGGTCGAAATCATTCGGAATTATGGAGAAGAAAGATGGGCCTCTCGCATTGCCGAGTTTATAGTAAGGGAGAGAGAAAAAAAACCTATAGAAACCACTTTTCAGTTAGTAGAACTGATCAAAGCCGCCATACCGGCAAAAGCCAGGAGGGAAGGACCACATCCTGCAAAAAGAACCTTTCAAGCCATACGCATTGAAGTTAATGACGAACTGGGGCAATTGACAAGGGCCATCGACTACTTTATCGATGTGCTGGCAAGTCAAGGAAGGTTATGCATCATCACCTTTCATTCCCTGGAAGACCGAATTGTAAAAGAGACTTTTCGGAGAAGAACCAATCCATGTACATGTCCAAGGGAATTTCCCAAATGTGTATGCGGGAAAAAATCGGATGTAAAGAAAGTCAGTGGAAAACCCATCCTGCCGGAAGAGCAGGAGGTGGCAGATAATCCAAGGGCCAGGAGTGCAAAGCTTCGGGTCATCGAAAAGAGGTAAGAACCATGATGGCAGCAGAAAAATGGTATGAATATCAAACAAGCTATCAAAAGTATGGCCTAGACATGAGGCCGAAATCAAAGAAGATAATAAAAGATAATTCCAAATCCACAAAATCTGCAATCAACGGAAAAGATAAGGCCAGATTGATGTTGTTAACTGTTTTTGTCGGATTGATTTGTATCTGTTTAATTATTAGTGCAGCATATTCTGCTCAGGTAAAATACGATATTAATAGGATGCTGGTACAATCAGATGGGGTTCGGGGAGAAATCGAAAATTTAAATGTTGCAATTAAAAGTGCTTCCGGTATTACGGTAATAGAAGAAAAGGCAAAAAACCAGTTGGGTATGGTTTATCCTACAATGGATGAAATTACTTACATTAAAAGAAACAACAATGAAATTCAAGACTTTGCCCTGACACTTAAGAGAATCGCATATAATCACTAGGCATAATTCCTCTTTGCAGGAAGTAAAATGTTAGAAATACTAAGGAATAACTGCATATAGAAAGGCTGTCCGGATAACTGAATGATGGGGGAATTAGGTATATCCGGATTTTGTTTTGAAAGGGAAAATCCATGACAATCGGATCACTAAAAAATAAAAAGAGATTAATATTCGTATTTGTAATAACCTGCCTTATTTGTGTCGGGCTGGCTTTTCGCATAGGTTGGATTCAGGTGGTAGCCAGCGAAAGATATGCGAAATTGGCTGTGGAGCAACAGACCATGGATACTCCCATTCCTGCAAAACGAGGAATTATTTATGATCGAAATATGAAAGAAATGGCAATCAGTGCCGTAACCAATACAATATGGGCAAGGCCGGCAGACGTAAAATC
>JAQUJQ010000036.1 GCA_028680875.1 Eubacteriales bacterium | reverse complement strand
TCCTCTTCACTAAGCAGCTTGCTTTCCGTTGTTCCCTTTACCTCCCCGGCCTTGTTCCTGTGAATAGGAAGGATTTCCGAGTATCCGGAAAAATCTCCGGCCATGCCTTCTATGGCCTTTTGGTCATCTAATAATATTCCATCCAATTTAAAGGCCTTTCTGATTTCCGTCTCCAACTTTGTCTGCAACGTTACCTTATCCAAAGCAGTAGCATCAATAAGAGGATCTGCAATTTCAAAATAAAAGACTCCCGCAGGTTTCACTTCTTTTCCGTTTTCCTCCAGTCCATGTATTGCGGCCTTCAGATAAAGCATTAGCTGAAGACGCCACCCTGCCTTAGCTTCCTCTATATCAAATCGCTCATGTCCGGATTTATAATCAATCACCTTTACGTAACCTCCCGGCAGTACATCCACCCGATCGATCTTTCCTTCGATGGATAAAACCCGGTCTCCCACAGTTACCTGAATAGGCGGGAACTTTTTCCCGGTACCTGTTCCAAAACCTTCTTCAAAATATATTTTTTTAATACGCCCTTGTTGAACATGATCCACCATAACCCAGGCAGCCTTACTGCATACATCCTTCATACGACCGGTACGATATCGCTCTTCTTGCCCGTGAAGAAGCATTCCTTCCTTGTACTCGGATGCAATTTGATCAATTAGTGTCTCTACTTGTTCAAAGCATTGTTCTTTGGTAAGATTCATCCATGGAGACTTTTCGTCAGTAATATCCATTCCTTCTACAGTCAAATTCTCCGAAAGACCCATGAGACATTGGTGATAGACATCCCCAACTTCCCTTCCTGCCACTTCAAAGATCCGTCTTTCTTCCGGAGCCAATCCATATAGTACAAAATGAGCAAAGGGACAACGACCGAACTTCTCTAAACGAGATGGGCTGAGGGTCAAATCCTTCCCTTCAGTTTTCTGAAACAATTTTTTTACCAGATTTGCCTCCAGCTTTTCTATGCGATTGGTAAAATTCATTCCTCGAACAAGCATGGTTAGCCTATGGTCTTTTTTTCGAAAATACCAATTATATGCCGCCTTCCATGGAGAAAGCAATTCTTCCTCCCCCGAGCCTGCCCTTTGAAGAGCTTCTGTCATGTGGTTTAATGTACTTTTTGGTCTTTCGATAAGAACCATAGGGTCCTCTTGATTTCGTATATCTTTTTCCAAGGGAACCTGAGGAAATAGCATTCTCAGCTTATTGAAAATAACTGATGGCCGAAGTTCCTTTCCTTCCGGATCCGAAGCTGAAAAGCCTACCCAAAGATATTTTTCCGGCTTGGAAAGATTTTTATAAATAGCCAGACGCTCTTCCATCGTACGAAGATCATCGTCCTTGCAAATTTCTACATTCCGATTTATTAGAAGCGCCCGCTCATCTTGGCTTAGAAGGTCATCTCCAGTAGGTTCCGCCGGCAAAATCCCATCATTGGCACCGATAACCACCAATGCTTTTATCTTACCTACTCTGGTCCTCTGCATAGTTCCCACCACAACCTGGTCCATAGTGGAGGGAATCAATCCCAGCTCTACTGATTCAAAACCTGCTTGTAACATTGACGTGTAGTCTGCCGTAGATATTACTTCATCCCCAATTAATTCTGTCAATTGATCCAATATATTTACAATGCCTTCCCAGATTTGATCCATTTCTAAGGCAGCCTCGAATTCCTGTTCTTCATTTAAACGATGAGATAACTCTTCAATTTTATCGGGTAATTCTACTTGATCCTTTAAAAAATCACACAGTACCCCTGTTTTATCCCGTACAGTTTCAGCTTTTATAAATTTTTTTTCAAACTCACTGATAAAATTTACTAAATTCTCTCTTGATTGGTTTAGACATTCCAATTGCCCTTCTTCCAAAGCTCTAATACCGTAACTAAATTCCTTATACCAGCGACTCTTTCCACGGATTCGATAGCGTACAGTATAATTCTCCAGATCTTCCGAATCATCTTGTCCAATTGGACAAAAACCGGTCTTAACTAATTGAAATACATCCTCAAAGAGCCACCCTTCTTTGATAACATCCAAAAGTGCCAATAGAAAAACGACAGCCGGATTATGAAGAATTTTACGCTTTTGATCCAAAAAGAAACTGATCCCATATTCTTCAAAAATCCGTTTTATGATTGCCCCTCTTCCCTCCATATCATTGCAAATCACTGCAATGTCGCGATATCGAAGCCCTTTTTCCCGTACCAGACGGGTAATATAAGCGGCTGCAGTTTCCACTTCTCCGTAAACATTAGCCGCACGGCAAAAAGTAATCCCATCTTGCTCATCTTTATATTCTTTATATGGAAAGGCAAAGAGTTCCCTCTCAAGATGGGCCAGTTCAGAAGAAACAACCGTCGGAGGTTCCGATAAATAATGTATGTAAACCGGATCATTTTGTTCGGTTTGTTTTAGCTTGGCAATTATATTACTGGTCAGTTGGAAGAGTTCCCTATCCCTGCAGAAATCATCTGCAGTGAATACCACATTGACTCCTTTACTGAACCTGATCAGCTCCTTTAAAATGTTTATGATTTTGGGAGATAGATAATCAAAACCTGAAACCCAAAATTCCGCATGGTGAACCAGAGAAGATTTGCCGATTTGTGATATAAAGAGGTCGATATAATCCTCTGTGTCAATATACTTATCTTTGATTTTTTCTTCATATCTTTCAAAAATACAATGTATATCATTCAACTTCCGTTGAAGTAAGGTATTCTCTTCCAAGTTATCGATTATTTCAGTCAAACTATCTATGTCGGTATTATACTGTTTCATTTCCGAAATCAAATTATTGGCCATATCGATAAAGGAATGAGAACGTCCCATTCCTCGAAATACTTGCAGTTTATCATTTTCATCAGATACTATTTGTGAAAGAAGCATATGGCGGCCGATCTTATCGATAGGGACTCTGATCTTTCCGCCTGTCTCATCCAAAACCTTTTCACCCAACCTATTAAAAGAAAGGACCTCCAGGTCCATAAGACCTTTTACCTTTAAATAAGCAAAGGCATTCCTCTCTGCTTGCAGAGTAAATTGATCGGGAACCAATAAAATAACTTGTTTAGGGTCTTTTCCCTTCTTTATGTCAGAAAGGGTTTTAGCAATTCTATCGAACAGGAAACAGTCTTTATCAACACTTTCTCTGCCATAATATAATTTCAGCATAATCGATCCTTTCTGTGTAACAATTAGCAATTCTCTTATTGGTTTTCATTATGAAATATGCTAGAATATCTCTTGTCATATAACATTACGCTAATGAACAAAGAAGAGAGCATATAAATGCAAAAAAAACACAATATGCTATATTACATAGCTTTAGCAGGAGCGGTTTTCTTTTGGTCTTCCGCTTTTATTGTTTCAAAGGCAGCCTTGGTAGGCATGGGCCCTATCACTCTTTCCACAGTACGGATTCTCATTTGCTTCTTTGTGCTGCTCCCTTTCTCCGTAAAACGAGGATTTACTTTCCGAAGTCTATTTAGGAGGAATTCCTTTTTTTATGGTGTTTTTGGTTACGGGGGGAATTTAATTCTCTTGACCTTAGGATTAACAGAGTGTTCTGCCGGCGCTTCCGCTATATCTCATGGACTTTTCCCCGTTTTTATGTTGTTTTTTGGATATCTTCTTCTATCGGAAAAAGTAACAATTAATAAAGCTGTCGGAATAATCTTTTCTATAGTGGGGGTTGTTATAGCCTCAATTGGCGATTTGACCCTGAACACAGGATCAACCCTAAAAGGAATACTCCTGGTGGTCATATCTGTCTTTAGTTGGGCTTATTACTCCGTATTTGCAAAGAAAACAGCAGGAAATTTAGATACCCTTGTCTTAACTGAGTTATGTTTCGGAACGGCAGCCATTTGTACAATTCCCTTAGCCATCTGTGAAATACTTTGGGTTGGTTTACCGAATCCTGATCACATAACTATCATATGTATTTTGCATCTTAGTCTGATGTCCGGAGTATTCGCCACTTTACTGTGGAATTTTAGTGTTAAAAAAGTCTCCACCGCCGTCTCCGGGATTTACTTTAACCTGTTACCCGTTATTGGTTTGGCCTTTGCTGTAGCATTTGGTGAACAAACTTCCCTTTTACAGATTACAGGTTGTATTTTTGTTTTAGTTGGTGTATTAATTACTACAATAGGATCAGTCAACGACTCTATGCAGTAAGCATGTCTAATAAATCTTCCGGTTTTTCAATAGTAAAATCAGGTCCTTCAGGCCCATTGATTTCCTCTCTTGAAAGAGTCATTTGCCAACCGACTAATATGGATTGAACACCTGCATTTTTAGCACAAAGAATATCAAACATGCTATCACCAACCATTATTGATTCCTGCGGTTTTGCAGACAGCTTTTCCAATGCGATAAAAAGAGGCTCCGGGTCCGGCTTATGCTTATCTGTATCATCACAGGAAACTATACAATCAAAATAGGATGCAATATCAAATCGATTCATGCATTCATAAGTGGTATCTTTGGTTCTTGAGGTTACCAGACCTGTTAAATATTTTTGTTCTTTTAGTTTTTTAATTAATTCCACCATCCCCGGAAAAGGATAAATCATATCCGCTAAATGTTGTCTTAAATAACTTCTATAAATAGTGATTCCTTCATCGGGTGTTAGTTGAGGTAGTTGCTTTTCCATGGTAATCCATAAAGGCTCTCCAAAAGTACGAACAATATCCCCAACAGGCCGCTCTTTTCCTTCTACAGTCCGGAAGGTATGCTGCCATGACTGGATAATAAGGTCATTGGTGTTCATAATCGTTCCATCAAAATCAAATAGTATGGTCCTAATGTTTTTCATAGTTACTCCTAAAATCTAAACTTTCATAGTAAGAGAAATCTTTTGTTTATCGTAGTCTATCGATAAAACTTTAACTTTTACCGTGTCCCCAATGCTGACAACATCCATAGGATGGTTTACATATTTATGACTAAGTTGGGATATGTGTACCAACCCATCGTTTTTAACCCCAATATCTACAAACGCACCGAAATCCACCACATTACGTACTGTCCCGGTTAATTCCATGTCTGGTTTCAAGTCTTCAATGGAAAGTACATCATTGCGAAATACCACAGGTGGCATCCCTTCCCTTGGGTCTCTCGCCGGTTTCTTAATTTCACTGACAATATCGGTTAAGGTCATGATGCCAACATCCAAATCCTCTGCCATTTTCTTTATACTACCATAGACTTGAGAAATACGTTCATCAATATGTTGTGCTCCACCGGTTGCAATTTCTCTTTTATCAATGCCCAACCTTGTAAGCATGGTATCGGCAACAGAATAGGATTCCGGATGGACAGCTGTAGCATCTAAAGGATTTTTACCATCTGAAATTCTCATAAATCCTGCACATTGCTTAAACGTTTTTTCTCCTAATTTAGCTACTTTTTTCAATTGTTTTCGGTCTTGGAACTGACCATTAGTTTCTCGATAGGCAACAATGTTTTTAGCTATTCCGCTTTTGATTCCGGCTATATATGATAAAAGTGACGAGGAAGCTGTGTTTAAATCTACACCTACCCGGTTTACGCAGTCCTCCACCACATTAGTCAGAGCAACATCTAAAAGTCCTTGATTAATGTCATGCTGGTATTGACCCACACCGATGTGTTTGGGGGAAATCTTCACCAGTTCGGCCAAAGGGTCCTGCAGCCTTCTGCCAATGGACATAGCTCCTTTGGTAGTTACATCTAAATCCGGGTATTCCTCTGAAGCCAACTTGGAAGCAGAATAAATGGAAGCGCCGGCTTCATTTACAATAGTATAATGCAAATCTTTTCTACCTAGTTCGTTGATAAAATCGGAAACAAAGAGTTCCGTTTCCCTGGAAGCTGTACCGTTTCCAATAGCAATTACATTGGCATTATATTTGTCAACCAAATCTGTGAGGACTTTTTTTGAACCCTGTACATCTTTTTTTGGCTCCGTAGGGTATATAGTTGTATAGGCCAAAAGTTTTCCGGTTTCATCCAGCATAGTTACCTTGCAACCGGTTCGAAAGCCGGGATCAATGGCAATCAGTCTGGCTCCTTTTACCGGTGGGGTTAACAGTAGTTTCTCCGTATTTCTTGAAAAGAGTTTCAATGCTTCTTTTTCTGCACGTTCTGTGAGGATATTCCGTAATTCCCTCTCTATTGAAGGTGCCATAAGCCGTTTATACGCATCCTCGACAGCAGTATGCATCAAGTCAAGAAAAATGCTTTGTTCATTGGTTATAACTGCTGATTTTAAAATATTATGAATTGTCTCTATAGGAGCTTTTATTTTAACCTTTAACTTCTTTTCCTTTTCCCCTCTGTTAATGGCAAGAACTCTGTGATTGGGAATTTTTAATAATGCTTCTTCATATTCATAATACATATCGTAGACGGTACTCTCCTCCGGATCCACCGCCTCTGCTATAATCTGACCTTTCTGTAAGGTTATTTTACGTAAATCCTGATTAAAATCCGGATCATCTGCAATTATTTCAGCGATTATGTCGGAAGCTCCTGCAAGAGCATCCTCTGCTGTTCCCACTGCCTTACCTGATTCTATCAATTCTGCATCCTTCGAGATAAAGGGTTCCGCCACTTCCTTTGGTGTGCCGGTAGTAATATTCATCGCTTTTATAATCAACGCCAATGGTTCCAGGCCTCTTTCTCTGGCCTTGGAGGCTCTTGTAGCTCTTTTCTGCTTAAATGGCTTATACAGGTCTTCTACCCTCTGCAACATTTCTGCTGACAAAATAGCTTCCTTTAATTCGTCGGTTAGTTTCCCCTGTTCTTCGATAAGGCGGATAACTTCTTCCTTTCGTTCTTGTAAATTCCGAAGATAAGTTAATCGTTCTTCTAAATCACGAAGAACCACATCAGTCATTCCCCCGGTAACTTCCTTTCGATAGCGGGCAATAAAAGGAATGGTGTTTCCCTCATCGATTAATTTAACGGTAGCCTCAACATTTGAAAGCTTCAGTCCAAGTTCCGCTGCTATTGTTTCGTTTATCATTTAATCCCTCTGCTTTAATTTCTCGTTTATTAAATAATCCAAATCTCCATCCATAACCGCTTCCACGTTTCCTACCTCAGCATTAGTCCGGTGATCCTTAACCAAGGAATAGGGATGAAATACATAGGAACGAATCTGGCTGCCCCAAGTAATTTGACTATAATCTCCCTTCAATTCATCGATTTTGCTCTTGTGTTCCTGTTCTGCCAGTTCCAGGAGCCTGGCCTTCAGAATTGCCATGGCCATATCCTTGTTCTGATGCTGGGACCGCTCGTTCTGACAAGAAACCACGATGTTGGTAGGAATATGGGTAATACGAATAGCTGAATCCGTCTTGTTTACGTGCTGCCCACCGGCCCCGCTTGATCGGTAGGTATCAATCCGTAAATCATCAGGATCAATTTCTACATCGATGTCATCATCGGTTTCCGGCATAACATCTACCGAGGCAAAGGAGGTGTGTCTGCGTCCTGAGGAATCAAAAGGTGAAATCCTTACAATACGATGAACTCCCTTTTCATTCTTAAGATAACCATAGGCATAATCTCCTTCCACGAAAAGAGTAGCACTTTTTATTCCGCCTTCCGATGCATATTGGAGATCCAATATGGTCATCTTGTATCCCTTTTCTTCAATCCAACGAGTATACATTCGGAGGAGCATTTCTGCCCAATCCTGAGCATCCAAGCCACCGCTGCCCGCATGAAGGGTAAGGATAGCATTCTTTTCGTCATACTCCCCATTTAATAAAGTCTTAATACGAACTGTCTCTGCCTTTTCCCTGTAAGCCTTATAGTTGTCCGCAATTTCGGGGATCAAAGTTAAATCCTCTTCTTCGTCAGCTAAGATAATCAACACCTTGATGTCTTCGAGTTCTTCCATTAATTCGATATATTCGTTAACTTTTGTTTCAATTTGTTTTTTTATCTTTAAGAGTTTTTGGGCATTTTCATGATCATCCCAAAAACCCTCCGCCTCCATTTTTTCATTGATTTCCTTCAATCGATTCTTTAGTCCGGCAAGGTCAAAGAGACTCACCCAATTCATTCAGGTTTTTTTCCTCATCGTTCAGTTCATACTTGATCTGTTCCAATTCAACCATTTGCTCACATCCTTTAATTTTGTATATTTGCTCCGCAACATTTTTTATATTTTTTCCCGCTGCCGCAGGGACAGGGTTCATTTCTTCCCACGCTGGCCTCTTTCCGAACTGTCCCTTGTTTCTTCTCCCGTTCAGGCACATTGACTGCACTGGGCACGGTATCTGTTGTTTCTTCTCCGGACACCTGTGAAAAATCCTCTTTTATACTTACCACAGGAGTTGCAACTTGCTTACGTTGGGTTTGAGTTTGAAGAGTAACATTAAAGCAGAATCGCACTGTATCATCCTTAATTGATTTAATCATCAATTCAAACATATCAAAGCCTTCTGCCGAGTAAGCTGCTGCGGGATCCTGCTGACCCAAAGCGCGAAGACCAATTCCATGACGTAATTGATCCATGGCGTCAATGTGATCCATCCACTTATTGTCGACCACCCGTAAGAGAATCATCCGCTCTAATTCCCGCATCCTATCAATGCCGATTTCTTCTTCTTTGGACTGATATATTCGTTCAAAGATTTCCATGGTGTCCTCATGCAACTTCTGTCGATCAAGACCTTGGATATCTTCTTCTGAATAAGAATAACCGGGGAAATTACCGCATACTTTACGTAAAGAGTTTTGCAACCCTGTTAAATCCCATTCCTCTGCATATTTGGATGCATTTACGCAAAAGTCAATCTGCTCTTCGATAATTTCTTCCAACATAGATATTATATGTTCTCTTAAATCTTCCCCATATAACACCCTGCGGCGTTCTGAATAGATTACTTCTCTTTGCTTATTCATTACATCGTCATACTGAAGCACATATTTACGAATGGAAAAGTTCCGGCCTTCCACTCGTTTTTGTGCATTTTCAATGGATTTAGTCAGCATGCCCGCTTCTAAAGGAACATCCTCTCCCATCCCCAGCTTGCCTACCAAGCCTTGAATCCTATCGCCTCCAAAAAGACGCATCAATTCATCCTCAAGGGAAATGTAAAACTGTGTATTACCCGGATCTCCCTGACGACCGGAACGGCCTCGCAGCTGGTTATCAATTCTTCGCGACTCATGCCGCTCCGTACCGATAATGTAAAGCCCTCCCAGGCTCACAACTTTATCTTTCTCTTCCTGTGAGCAACCTCGTCCACCTAATATGATATCAGTTCCACGGCCGGCCATATTCGTTGCAATAGTTACCGCTCCCAATCGTCCGGCCTCTGCTACGATTTCTGCCTCTCTCTCATGCTGCTTGGCGTTAAGTACATTATGCTTGATGCCTCTTCTTTTTAAAATCGCACTGATAATTTCGGATCGTTCAATGGAAATGGTACCTACAAGAACCGGCTGTCCCTTTTCATAACATTCTGCAATCTGATTGGCAATAGCGGAAAACTTACCCCGCTCTGTACTATAGATGGAATCATCCAAGTCAATCCTCGCAATGGGCATATTGGTAGGAATCTCAACAACATCCATATTATAAATGTCACGGAACTCGTCTTCTTCGGTTTTTGCAGTACCCGTCATTCCTGCCAGCTTCTGGTACATTCTAAAATAGTTCTGCAAAGTAATGGTAGCCAGGGTTTTTGACTCCTCTCGAACTCTCAGCTTTTCTTTTGCTTCAATAGCCTGATGAAGCCCCTCGCTGTATCGTCTGCCAAACATGAGCCGGCCTGTAAATTCATCTACAATTACAATTTCGCCGTCTTTAACAATATAGTCCACATCTCGCTTCATTAAATTATGTGCTTTTAACGCTTGGATTACATGATGATTTATTTCCATATTTTCCGGATCTGAAAAGTTATCAACCTTAAAGTACTTTTCGCATTTGGTAACCCCTTGTTCTGTAAGTGAAACTGTCCGGTCTTTCTCTTCCATGGTAAAATCAAATTCCTTAGTAAAGCCGGCCACGAATTTATTGGCGACCTGGTACAGATCTGTAGATTTTGTCCCTTGTCCTGAAATGATAAGAGGCGTCCTTGCTTCATCAATGAGAATGCTATCCACTTCGTCAACAATTGCATAATTCAAATCTCTTTGCATCATGTCTTCCTTGTAGATAACCATATTATCTCTCAGATAATCAAAACCAAATTCGTTATTCGTTCCATAAGTAATATCACTATCATAAGCAGCCTTTCTTTCCGGTCCGGATATCCCATGAATAACGCAGCCTACGGTCAACCCTAAAAAGGTATATATTTGCCCCATCCATTCCATATCTCTCTTAGCCAGATAATCATTTACCGTAACAACGTGAACACCCTTTCCCTCCAACGCATTAAGATAAACGGGCAAGGTTGCTACCAAAGTTTTCCCTTCACCGGTTTTCATTTCAGCGATACGCCCTTGATGAAGAACCACACCGCCAATTAACTGAACTCTAAAATGTTTCATTTTAAGCGTTCGCCAAGCAGCTTCCCTGACGACAGCAAAAGCTTCAATTAAAATATCGTCCAGGGTTTCTCCCTCTTTCAACCTGGCTTTTAACGCTTCTGTCATAGCCGCAAGCTCTTCATCTGTCATCTTTTCTATTTTCGGTTCCAATGCTTCGATCTCATCAACAATTTTCTCAATTTTTTTGACCTCTTTTGCATTTAAATTCCCGAGAATTTTTTCTATAAATCCCATTTATTTAACCTTATCTATATGACCCTTTCTTCACTTCTTCTTTCTTATTATTTAACACTTAATTGTAGCATAAATTGTTAGAAAAAGCAAAAAGGGCTTTTCGCCCTAAAATGACAATGTGACGACGTTTAGGAGCATCCCCAACGATTGCCCCCCTCATCTTCTAATCTAAAATAAAAGCATCGTAGATTGCTCGAATAGCTGTCTCAAAATCAGTATTTTTCACACCTACAATGATGTTCATCTCACTTGCACCCTGATCGATCATCCTGATATTAACACCCGCTTTATAAAGAGCACCAAATAAAGTGGCTGATACACCCAGCCTTCGGTTCATTCCTTTCCCCACTGTAGCAATTAAGGCAACATCATCATAAACCTCTAAATTGTCCGGTA
>JAQUJQ010000273.1 GCA_028680875.1 Eubacteriales bacterium | reverse complement strand
GCCTATTGTAACCATAATCTTTTCTGCTTTGATTTTACATGAACCCATCACTTGGATTTCCCTTACGGGTACTGCATTAATTCTTGTCGGACTAGTGATTTCTGAGAAAAAACAAGGAAGACAAGGGGACGTTTAGACTGTCTTGCCGGCAAGACAGTCTAAACGTCCCCTTGTCTTCCCTTGTCTTCTATTTAAGCATATGTTCTACAAAGATTTTTACTCCGATTAGAATTAAAATAACACCACCAAAAAACTCTGCTTTTTCCTGTAACAATCCTCCAAATCGTTTTCCCAAAAAAACACCGATAAAACAACAAACAAACGTGTCTATTCCGATCAGAAATAATGCAAAATATATATTTGTTTGTATCACAGCAAAACTAATCCCTACTGCAAAGGCATCAATACTGGTGGCCACTCCCTGTACAAACAATTCCCGAAAGGTGCAAACCGTCTTTATTACCTTTATTTCCGGATTGCGCATGCCTTTAACGGCTCCATAGACCATAGTTGTCCCTATAAAGGTCAGGAGCACCAAAGCAATCCAGTGATCCAAAAATGCAACAGCTTCACTGACAGTACTTCCTGCATAATAGCCGATTAATGGCATTCCTGCCTGAAACAAACCAAAGACAAAAGCCATTTTGAATGCCTGTTTAGGCCCTGTTTTTTTATAACAAATACCATTGGATACTGATACTGCAAAGGCGTCCATAGCCAAGCCCAACGCAATAAGATGCAGTGTAAAAATTCCCATTAGATCCCGGCTTCCGGATTCAGACTTCGCATGGCTAAAATGGTTCTGGTAATCAGGTTATCTAATTCCCAGCCCAGCATTTCGGCCCCTTTACTGATCGTCTCTCTGGAGCAACCTGCTGCAAAAGCAGGAGACTTATACTTCTTTTTTACTGATTTCAGTTCTAAATCATCAACGCTTTTTGAAGGACGCATTATTGCTACAGCACCGATAAGTCCTGTTAATTCATCTACGGCATAGAGGATTTTTTCCATGAACTCTTTAGGTTCGACATCGCAGCCGGTGCAACCCCAACCATGGCTCACAGTGGACCGAATCAGACCATCATCCAAATCCAATGCTCTCATTATTTCTACTTGCTTGACACAGTGCTCATCAGGAAATTGTTCAAAATCAAGATCGTGAAGAAGTCCAACTACGGCCCAATACTCTTCCCGCGCCGGATCGTATTCTTTGGCGAAATAACGCATTACACCGGAAACAATTTCCCCGTGCCGGATATGAAAATCCTCTCGGTTATAATCCTTTAGAATCTTACCGGCCTGCTCTATTGTCGGTATATAACTCATTTTTTTCTCCTCTCTCTTTGCTTCTGTCCTTAGCTTTTCTTTAAAAAACCGTAAAGCTCATCTATAGGAATCCTTTGCACAATACAATTACCTATATCTTTACACAAAACAATATTGATATCATCTCCTAATCGTTTTTTATCGGTAATAGCTGCTTTTACCAGCTCTTTTAAACCGGCTTCTTCAAATGTAGAAGGTAAATTATATTGTTCCAGAATCTTTAATAATCTATGATATATGATGGGGTCCAGTAAACCATTATGCACGCAGGCAGATAGCATTATAGCCATGCCGATGCAAATTGCAACTCCGTGGGGAATCCTATAGTTACTGATTTTTTCAACTCCATGCCCCAATGTATGGCCTAAATTTAACAGTTGACGCCGGTTTTGATCACGCTCGTCTGCACTGACAAGTTTACCTTTTATTTCTACGCACCTTGCCACTACTTCTTCCAGACTTTCCTCCATTTCACCCCGTTCCAACAACGCGAAAAGGCTTCGGTCCGCCAGCAGCCCATATTTTATAACTTCACCTACACCCTCTCGAAAGAGGAAGGTTTCTTGAATAAGGCCCACATCGCATATAACTAAACGAGGCTGATAGAAAAGGCCCATAAGGTTTTTGCCCTGATCCAGATTTACGGCGGTTTTGCCTCCTACTGAAGAATCGGTTTGAGATATAAGAGTGGTGGGAATTTGGACATAATCTATACCCCGCATATAAGTTGCGGCTGCAAAGCCTGCCATGTCTCCAACGACACCGCCTCCTAATGCGATAATCAAATCAGAACGTGTTATTTCCTCACGAATAAGAAATGAGTAGATCTCTTTTAATATTCCACAGTTCTTTGACCGCTCACCGTTGGGGAATGCAAAAACGCAAACTTCCATACCCGTTCGAGTCAAGCTATCCTTCAATACTTTTGCATACAACCCCAAAACCTGATCGTCAGTAATTATTGCTATCTTATTATAGTTTCTCAACGGCTTTATGATTTGCCCTGCATCAGATAGGATTCCTTTTCCAATCAAGACCTTATAAGGTCTTGCGGTGGCAATCCGTAGCACCTGCATTTTAAAGCCCCCCATCTAACAACTCTTAGTTGGTATTGTAGTGCAAAAACATCAAGAAAACAAGGGGGCAATAATTAATAGAAGAACGGTCTATTTCAATCGAAATCAAACTTTCGTATGAGATAGACCGTCCATTCCGTATTCCCCAGAGATTTCTATTCTTTATAGCAGCGATCTACATAAGAACTGGTTGCGGCTTTAAGCAGGCCGCCATATCCTAAGGTAAATTGAATGATGTCCCCCACGGTATAATCGTGATCAGAATCCGTCACATCCATTATCAAATGGTCTG
>JAQUJQ010000272.1 GCA_028680875.1 Eubacteriales bacterium | reverse complement strand
ACACTGGGTCCTGCAACAAGCCGGCGTACTTGATCTTGAGGTTTGCCACAGAATGAACATTTCAGTTGTTTTGATTCATCGTACTTTCCCATCTTACTCCCTTTCTAAATAAATTATTCTCTACCCTTTCTCGTAGTTATAATTTTATCAATAATGCCGTAGCCCACGGCTTCTTCTACATCCATAAAGTTGTCACGATCTGTATCCCTTGCGATACGATCCAAGGGCTGACCTGTCTTATCACTCAAAATGCGGTTCAGTTTATCCCTGGTCTTAATGATACGTTCTGCATGGATCCGTAAATCCTCCGCCTGCCCACTCATTCCCCCCAAGGGTTGGTGAATCATGATCTCTGCGTTGGGCAAAGCGTAGCGTTTGCCTTTAGCTCCTGCCGCCAACAAGAATGCTCCCATACTTGCGGCCATACCGATGCAGATTGTCGATACATCCGGTTTAATATACTGCATGGTATCATAAATTGCCATACCTGCCGTAATAGATCCTCCCGGACTATTAATATAGAAGTTGATATCCTTATTCGCATCTTCCGACTCAAGGAACAATAACTGTGCAACAATCAAGCTTGCAGTGTGTTCATTAACTTCCTCACCTAAAAAGACAATCCTATCCTTTAAAAGTCTGGAGTATATATCATAAGATCGTTCACCTCGGCTTGTTTGTTCTACCACAATTGGTATTAATGACATTTTTGTCCTCCTATTATAATATGCTCCTGTATAGTTATTACTCAATTACTGCATTTTCAAACATGAAATCAATGGCTTTTCTATTTTTTATATCTTTCTCCAAATAGAATAATCCATTTTCACTCAACATGCCACGAAGTTTTTCCGGCTCAATTTTATATTGCTCAGCCATAGCAGCTAATTCTTTTTCAATATCTTCTTCTGTTGCCAACAAATTTTCTACATTAGCAACAGCCTCAACAACCAATTTGGATTTTACTTTTTTGTGAGCATCTTCTCTAATTTCTTGCCTTACTTGGCTGATTTCTTTATTAGTATAAGTAAGATACTTTTGGAGATCCAGGCCCTGATACCGTAACTGTTGGTCGAGCTCCTGCAGCATTTCATCCATTTGATCTTCAACCATTATGTCGGGTATATCCACTTCGTTCGCTTCATAGACCTTTTCTAAAATGCTGTTTTTGATCTCATATTCTGCCTTTTCCTCAGCAAGTTTCTCTAACTTGGTTCTGATATCCTGTTTCAACTCCTCCAAGGTATCAAATTCACTTGCCTCCTTTGCAAATTCATCATCTATGGGAGGCAACTCTGTTTCTTTGATTTCATGCACTTTACATTTAAAGACGGCCTCTTTTCCTGCCAATTCTTCGGAATGATACTCTTCGGGGAATGTTACTTTCACATCACGTTCTTCTCCTACCGCAGCTCCTATTAGCTGTTCTTCAAAACCGGGTATAAACGTATTGGAGCCCAAAGTCAGAGGCTGCCGTTCGGCTGTTCCACCCTCAAATACATCTTCCCCCACATAACCGGTATAGTCGATAAGTAAAGTATCACCTTCTTTTGCAGGGCCATCTATCACAATCATTCTGGAGTTTCTCTTTTGCAATGCCTCCAGATCTTTTTCAACATCTTTATCTGTAATCGTTGTATCTACCTTTGCTACCTGCACACCTTTATAATCCTTCACCTCAAACTCAGGAACAACGGTAACTTTTACGGTAACCGAGAATCCTTTTTCCTTATCAATCTCTCCAAAGTCAACGGAAGGTTTGTCTACCGGTTCTATATCCATTTCATCCAACGCCTGAGGGTAACCCTCATGGAACAATTGGTTGATCGCATCTTCATAAAATATATCTTCACCATATTTGGTTTCGATCAGTTTTCGAGGAGCCTTTCCCTTCCGAAATCCATCAAGTGCATACTTCCCTTTATTCTTATGATATGCCTTTACGAGAGCAGCCTCAAAATCCTCAGCAGTAAAATCCATTGTGAATGATACTTCGTTCGTTTCTTTTCCTATAAAAGTTGATTTCATATGCAATATCCTCCTGTATTCTATGCGGGATTGGCTCCCTCATTGCGCATAATATTATACTGTTTTATTCCCGTAAAGTAAAGGTAATAATAAAAAAACGTGGACAATAGGCCCACTGTCTAGAATCCTTCTCTGACCCAATACTCATTTGAGCAAAATTTATTAATGTTTTATATATTCAGCTATAAAATTGAGTCCTCTTGCATACTTACTTACATTCAAAGGAACTAAATTATATTTTTCTGCCAATTTGGTTCCGATTGCCTTTACATCTTCCTTTTCTCCAGAGAACAGTTCAATTTCCAATTCGCAAATAGGCAGGTTCCCAAAATCAGTAATAATTTCGCCTGTATCCACAGCAACTTCTACAATGCTGTCTCCTGTATCCAACCTGAGCCGTCTCCTGAGAAAATGGATCTCCAGTATACTATATATAAGCTGATCACCGATTAAATTCATTAACATTCTACCGGTATCGCTTTCTTTAAAAAGATCAGGTGAGGGCTGAATAAAACAAGCGGGATCATCTACTGGTACATTTATTTCTTTACGTATGTGAAGTCCTTCCTCGCCGCTTCCATTCCATTTTAAAGAAGCTACAATGCGGTTTCCCTCCATACGTACCCTAAAGGCTATATCATTTTTAGATAAAATGTGATCTTTTGTATCAAAATAA
>JAQUJQ010000271.1 GCA_028680875.1 Eubacteriales bacterium | reverse complement strand
GATTGACCATATTGGGTTATTTGAGAGGAAATCCCATAACGCTGGAATCCATTCTGTACGGAGTTGCAGTAGGGGTTATGTTTGGAACGGTCATCCTCTGGTTTTCATGTTATAATGCAGTGATGACCTCAGATAAAATTACTTACCTGTTTGGGCGGATTGCACCGGCATTATCGTTGATCTTCTCAATGGTGCTGCGCTTTGTTCCCAGATTTAAGGCACAAATCAGGGTAATTTCTAACGGCAGAAAATGTCTTGGCAGAGATATAAGCAATGGAGCACTAAAGCAGAGGCTAAAGAATGGCATTAAGATATTATCGATTATGGTAACCTGGGCCCTTGAAAGTTCTATAGAAACAGCTGATTCTATGAAATCCAGAGGGTATGGCCTGGCAGGAAGAACAAATTTCTCTTTATATCGATTTGATGGACGAGACAAGGCAATACTGATAGGTCTTGGAGCACTGGTTCTTCTGATAATTACAGGATCTTTTTTAGGGCAAAATAATATACAGTACTTTCCGTCTATTCTGGTTACGGAAGTATCATCGTTTAGCATAGTTACATTCATAGGATATTTTCTTCTATGTTTTATGCCGATTTTAATCAATCTTTGGGAGGCAATACGTTGGCAACATTTACAATCAAAAATTTAAGCTTCACTTATCCTCAAAGAAAGCAACCGGCCCTGTCCAATATTAGTTTAACGGTAGAATATGGGGAACTGATTGTCGTATGCGGCCAGACGGGTTGTGGCAAGAGCACTTTGCTCAGAAACTTAAAAACTGCTTTGACACCCCACGGTAAAAAGGAGGGAACAATCAGCTTCTACAACCGCCCGTTGGAATCAATTGAACTCAGAGAACAAGCTTCTCGAATCGGTTTTGTTATGCAAAACCCGGACAACCAGATTGTTACGGATAAAGTTTGGCATGAACTGGCCTTCGGTTTGGAAAGCTTAGGTTATGATTCCGCTACCATTCGGTTACGGGTGGCAGAAATGGCCGGTTTCTTCGGAATACAGAGCTGGTTCCATCGGGATGTTTCTCAGCTTTCCGGCGGTCAAAAACAGTTATTGAATTTAGCTTCAGTAATGGCCATGCAGCCGGATGTTTTAATTTTGGATGAACCCACCTCACAATTGGATCCTATTGCGGCCGGTGATTTTCTGGATACAATCAGAAAGATCAATCGTGAAATAGGAACTACAGTTATTTTAACAGAGCATCGCCTTGAAGAGGTTTTACCCATGGCAGATCGTGTTGTTGTTTTGGACAAGGGTAAAATATTAGTTGATGCCGCACCAAGGGAGGCAGGTTCGGTTCTTGTAAGGGAAAAACATCCCATGCTGTCAGCAATGCCGACCCCAATGCAAATATTTGCTGAAATTGATTTTAAGCTTAAGAACGTATTGCATCCGATTACCGTTCGCGAGGGAAGAAATAGGTTAACAGAAGTATTTGCCGATCGGGAATTAAAAAAAGTGACTGTAAAAGATATAAAGGAAGAGAATAATTTCGGAAAACCGATACTACAGTTAAAAGATGTTTGGTTTCGTTACAGTAAAGAGGAAACAGACGTAATTAAAGGCCTATCCATGGAAGTAGCAGAAGGCCAGCTTTATTGCATAGTCGGGGGCAACGGTACAGGGAAAACGACGGCTTTAAATATATTGGGCGGTATTCGGAAGCCATATAGGGGCCAAGTATTACTTAAAGGAAAGGGGATTGTAAAGTATAAAGAAAGTCAACTGTATAACGGCTTAATCGGTATATTGCCTCAAGACCCCAAGTCACTGTTTGTTGAAAAAACAGTTGAACTTGACCTTTTAGAAGTACTGGATGAAAAGAAGTTATCAAAAGAAGATAAGGAAGCTCGTGTGGTATCTGTCGCTGAATTGGTAGAAATCAATGAACTGCTTGAGGCTCATCCTTATGATCTTTCCGGTGGAGAACAGCAACGAGTCGCCCTTGCAAAAATTCTTCTGTTGGAGCCGGAAATTATTTTGATGGATGAACCGACCAAAGGCCTGGATAACTATTTCAAAGAAAAGCTGGCCAGAATTCTGAAAAAACTGCTGGAAAAAGGATCCACCATTGTTTTGGTCTCCCATGATATTGAGTTTTGCGGTAGATATGGGGATCGTTGCGCCATGTTTTTCGATGGTTCCATTGTGACTGACAATACTCCTAACCGGTTTTTTTCAGGAAACAGCTTTTATACTACAGCGGCAAACCGTATGTCCCGTCATATTTTTGAGAATGCTGTAACACCGGAAGATGTGATTGCATTGTATAAGGAGAATCTTGAATGATGGATAAAAAAAGAACCTTACTTATGCTTGGATTGCTTTTTATACTGATTCCGGCCACTATTTATGGAGGGATTACATTTTTAGACGATCGAAAGTACTTTTTTATCAGCATGTTGCTGGTCATATATTCAATGGTTCCCTTTTTCATAGCCTTTGAAGGAAAAAAACCTCAGGCCAGAGAGCTGATTCTCGTAGCTGTTTTAACGGCGATTGCTGTTGCAGGGAGGTTGGCTTTCTTTATGGTGCCTCAATTAAAGCCGGTGATTGCCATCATCGTGATTGCCGGTGTCTGCTTCGGCGGAGAGGTTGGTTTCTTAGTGGGGGCTATGACAGCTTTTGTTACTGCATTTTTTTTCGGGCAGGGGCCTTTTGTGCCATGGCAGATGCTAT
>JAQUJQ010000270.1 GCA_028680875.1 Eubacteriales bacterium | reverse complement strand
AAGCCTCAGAGAATACTATTGAATTGTAATGTTGAAATAATTGAGCAGATCGATTTGAATGGAAACACTATTTCGGTAGTGACTTTTCAGAAAACGCCAAATGGGCAATTATCCATGGAGATTATGATGCCTCAATTTGGTTTTCAGACGTTTAAAATGAAAGGAATCAAGATCATTTGACAAATAATTATGAGACTATCTCATTAGATATAAATTAATAATGAACAATAAACTATTTTTTTTATCATTTTTTATTGTGTTCTTACTTGGATGTTCAAGTAGTAAAAAACAAGTGAGCAACAATTATTCTAAATATATAAACCCCTTTATAGGAGCAAGTACTAGTATTGATGGCGCCGGTGTTTATCATGGATTGGGTAAAACATTTCCTGGGGCAGCAACTCCATTTGGCATGGTACAAATCAGTCCCAATACCGTTACCGGTGGTGATAATGGTTCTGGATACAGTTATGAACATCAAACCATAGAGGGATTTGCCATGACCCAGATGAGTGGTGTTGGATGGAATGGTGATCTGGGAAATTTTCTAGTTATGCCGACCACCGGAGATTTAAAAACAAGTGCAGGAATCGAAGGTAATCCGGATACCGGATATCGTTCGCGATATACTAAGGATAATGAAAAGGCTTATGCAGGCTACTATTCTGTTCTTTTGGATGACTACAATATATGTACAGAACTTACAGCAACACAGCATTGCGGAATGTACCGTTTTACATTTCCAAAAAATGAAAAGTCAAGAATTCAGATTGATTTAGCGCGCCGTGTTGGAGGAACCTCTACCTGGCAACAAGTGAAAGTTGTGGATGATAATACAATCTCCGGCTGGATGAAATGTACTCCTGAAGGAGGAGGTTGGGGGAATGGTGATGGAAAAGCCGATTACACGCTCTTTTTTTATGCACAATTTGACAAACCCCTTCAGGAATATGGTATATGGAGTGCAACCATTGCAGATGACCAGTCCCGTAAGTTGGAAGATGTTACCAGTAGCGATTATCAGCAGATCATCGCAAATGCTGAAGTCAAGAAAATGATGATAGAAGAGCAAGGCAAACATCTGGGTTTTTTTACAAACTTTCCCACGAAAAAAGGGGAACAAGTATTAATGAAAGTAGGTATTTCATTTGTAGATGTGGAAGGTGCCCGGCGAAATCTGGAGCAAGAGATACCCAATTGGAATTTTGATAAAGTAAGTGTCGACGCACGAGAGAAGTGGGACGTTGCCCTTAGAAAAATTAAGGTTGACGGAGGAAGCGAAGAGCAGAAAAAGATTTTTTATACCGCCCTGTATCACTCTATGATTGACCCAAGGACATTTGAGGATGTTGATAACCGATATATTGGAGGAGATAAAAAGATTTATGAGTCCAATAATTTTACTAAGCGAACTGTTTTTAGCGGCTGGGATGTATTTCGCAGTCAGTTTCCTCTTCAGACATTGATTAATCCTACGGTTGTAAATGACATGATTCAGTCGCTTATTACGCTCGCTGAGGAGAATGGTAAAGGCTATTTTGAGAGGTGGGAATTAATGAATGCTTACAGTTCTTGTATGATTGGAAATCCTGCAATATCTATACTTGCTGACGCTTATGCAAAAGGAATCAGGGACTATGATATCCATAAAGCATATAAAATTGCACTTAACACTTGCGAACGGAGTAGTAATGAAAAATTAGGATTCTCTATACGCAGCGATGCTTTTGATTCGGGAAGTGCAGGATACGCTATTGGTGATTTCTCTATATCAAATACACTTGAATTGAGTTATACAGAGTGGTGTATGTCTCGTTTGGCGGAGATGCTGAACCACAAGGATGATTACGAGAAATATCTCTCTCTTTCAAAAAGTTATATGAATGTTTTTGATTCTGATAAGGGTTGGTTTAGAGCAAAAAAAGAAGATGGAAGTTGGGCTAAATGGCCTGAAAAAGGTCGCCTGGAAAATGGATATGGTACCGTAGAATCTAATCCTTATCAACAAGGATGGTTTGTACCTCATGATGTGGAAGGAATGTTGGAGTTGATGGGTGGAATAGAAAAAGTGTTACCCGATCTTATCTATTTCTTTGAAAGCACACCTGACGATATGATGTGGAATGACTATTATAATCATGCGAATGAACCAGTGCATTTTGTTCCTTTCCTGTTTAATCGATTAGGTTTTCCCTGGTTAACCCAAAAATGGACACGAGAGATTTGTAAACGTGCTTACAAGAACAGTGTAAATGGATTGGTAGGGAATGAAGATGTTGGACAAATGTCAGCATGGTATGTTTTAGCATCAATTGGTTTAAATCAGGCTTGTCCGGGAGATCTCAGGTATGAGTTGACCAGTCCGTTATTCAACAAGATTGAAATTCAGCTTGACGAGAAATATACTTCAGGTAAAACCTTTAAAATAAAAGCTATCAATAACTCAGAGAATAATATTTATATTCAGAAGGCCAAACTAAACGGAAAGGTGCTTGAGAGATGTTGGTTATATTATGAAGAAATCATTTCAGGAGGTGAATTAGAGCTGGAAATGGGTCCAAATCCAAATCCTGAATGGGGGATTTAATCACAAAAACAAAATATGTACATGTTATAAATAATTCTAAATTAATATGTAAATAAAACCGATGAGGAAAACAATTACAATTATTCTGACATTTGTTCTGCTGACCTTATCCTGTAGCAGTATAAAGGAAAAC
>JAQUJQ010000269.1 GCA_028680875.1 Eubacteriales bacterium | reverse complement strand
CCCGCTCTCTCAATTTCCTTAACCATCGTTGCACCGCAACGAGTACAGGTTCCTCACGTAGAAGTCAGAATTACGGCATCCACACCATCGGCTACCAATTCTTTACCGATGGCTGCTGCAAAAGCTTTGGCGCTTGCCACAGCAGTACCGTTTCCTGTAGTTGTATAGAAATATTGATGCAGAGATCCAATTTTCCCCTTCTTCTCATATTCTCTCACAATATCCACAGGCAGGACCCGATCTGCATCCTGATTAGCATAGACCGGATCGTAACCGCCATGAGCTGTTTCATAGGTATCTTGCGTTAAATCATCTACACCGCCAATATCATACTTCCCATATTTAGACGCACTGGAAGATTCGATGTGATCGGGGTTTCCTTTGGGTACGATTCCGCCTGAAGTTACTAAAGCAATCTTAGATTTGGTTAAATCCTTGATGGCCGGATTAGGAATTACCCTATCAAAGTCAGGCATAGGAAATTCCGTTACAAAAGGTTCCCCTTTCATTTTCTTCAAAAGCATCTCCACTGCACGCTCTGATCCTCTTTTTTTCTCAAAAAAGTTGACACGAATACCATTGGGAAGATAGCCTTCTTGTACGGAAGCTCCGATTTTTTCTCCTCGGACCAGCTTTAAGGCAAAGGGTGCCATGATCTTTACCGCATCTCGCATACCTGCTGCGCTATTCCTTGTTTTGATGATATAAACCAGATTTTTAAAACTATCCGCTCCCGGGTTTTCCTCATACATTCCTGTTATTGCCGGAATACCCAATTCCTCTTCCACTGTTGCCGCTACTGTTCCGCAGGCCATTCCGTATCTCCCTGCATTAAAGGCCGGACCAGCTATAACCAGATCCGGTGAAAAACCTCTTATGAGACTTAAAACTTCTTTTGTAGCAGAATCTAAATTTTCATTGAAATAGGAATCACCGCATATGACTGTCCCAACAATTTCTGCTTCCTGACCGAAGGCTGCATTAAAAGCCATTCCGGGACCAACAAATCCCTCTCTTGCTTCCGGCTTATAGTCCGCTTTTTCCTCACCCCCAATCTGGGCAAAAAACTGATTAATATAATGTACAACTCTAAATTTAGACATCTTTTTTACCTCCTATCGAACTATCAGGTTATCGGGTTATCGGGCAGAAAGTTTATTATATCCCAATTCGTTTGTGGCCCCCGTAATGACTTGAAGTTCTGCCTCGATAGAACCATCCGGTTTCAAGCTGCCATCAAAGCCGCCGGCAATGACATTGGCCACATCCGGATGACCTATTACCTGATCCATCGTCGGTAATTGAATCAGCATGTTTGCATTCCCTCCGGTTATCACGGCATTTGCACTGACATCTGCATCAGCTAATGACTGAGATGCTCCGTCCCTTCCCGCATATTCATCCGTGATTATCACGGTCTTAACACCCTTAGCCTCAACCTTTTTGCAGTTCATTATCAGGTCTGTATCCGGATTGCCAAATCCTTCCTGGGAAATGATAACTCCATCTACTCCTAGGAATTCAACGAGTTTAGCAGTCCAGTCAGAAGAACGTTCTTTATCAGCCAAATAAACATTTTCGTTGGTTATAATCACACCTACAAAATTTAACTCTGTTCCATGTTTTGCAAAAAGATCTTGAACCACCGGATTGTTCAGATGATGATAGGTAGTATTTTTATCACAGGCAGATACACAATTTCCGCTGACAACTGCACCGTCCATTAATTCGGTAGGATACAGAATCGTAGTCAGAGACTGCTTCATATCAACGCCGTATACATAGGTGTCATGAAGCAGGCCCTGGGTCTGAAGCATCTGCACATAAGCTACCCTGGGAAGCTCGGGGAATTTCTCAATACCTTCTTTTACAGAATAGGTCTCAAATGAGTGTATCTCTTCCGCGACTAAATCCAGAGCTAATTGACCAAGATATGTCGCAGCTTTCAGTCCTGCCATTCTCACCGACTTTTCATGAGGATGTTGCTTAAGATCTTTAATCGGCTCACAGACAACAACCAGATTGTTCAGTTTGGAAAAAGGTGTGTATTCTGCTCCCGGACCGCTCATATCGATAATTCCCTCTTGGAATCCGACAATTTTTCCGGTAGTTACTACAGCCGCACCCTTTAAAACGTTGGTTCTGCCGCTACCTACTGTATCCACTTTAGATATGATTCCCGGGAAAATACCTCCCTTCCCCTCAATCTTTACTCTAGGTTCAATAACGTCCTTCACAGGAGTGATTCTAATGCTGTCCCCGGGTTTTGCAATGTGCAATGCAATTGACTTGATGTTTTCATCCTCAAGCAAAAGGTTTTTTAGTTCCTCTGCGTTGACATACAGGACTCCATTTTCTATTTTTGATACTGAATTGAACCGTATGTCGTTAATAGGAATGTAACCAAGCTCTAATTTCATTATTCTCTTCCTCCTTTTTAATTGATACTTTTTAGTGCACCCATCAAAAGTTCATAATCCACTTTTTGGAAATCCTTCAATTGCTCTGGATTAGTATTCCCGTATTTTCTTGAGTTCTTCATGAATTTTTCATACGTATTTATGCTATCTTCAATAATTTGTAACGAAACCAAATCCAGGTCTTTTGCGATTTTACTGATAAGTATGGATTTATAGGGGGTTTCATTAGGTTTAACACTTCCGGATAAGGGATGGGTCAATAGGGTATGACCCTCATGAATTCGATCTCTTACACAAATTAGTACATCTTTATAGGAACCTC
>JAQUJQ010000268.1 GCA_028680875.1 Eubacteriales bacterium | reverse complement strand
AAAAGGGGTAAGCTTTTTAAAACCAAAGTTCCGTACATCAAAGTCCGGATAACGTTTGAGTAACATATTGCCTATATCACCGATAAATACCCAATCATCTTCATCGGAGTTTTCGCGAATAATTGTCAATATAGCCTGTTGTATGGTCTCCAATGGCGTCATTTCCTGCTTTAATTCTACTTCATCGGCCTCATCAAGTTCTTCCGGTATGGTTATAATGAGCTTCTCTTTCTTCCTTACTTGTTCTGCCTTGGATTTAATCAATCGATCCTTAATTGCCTCTTCCTTCTGTTTAGCTATATTATCCTGATTGGCTAAAATGTCCAGATATTTAAACTTATTGCAAGCTACAACGAAAGGCTTGGGAGTTTTTCGTTCGCCCATCCCCACCACGTCCATACCGGATTCTCTTAACCGAGATGCCAGACGGGTAAAATCGCTGTCGCTGGTCACTAGGCAAAAACCTTCCACATTACCTGAATAAAGAATATCCATCGCATCGATAATCATGGCAGCATCGGTGGAATTTTTCCCTGTTGTGTATCCATATTGTTGTATCGGTGTAACGGAATATTCTAACAGTACGCTCTTCCATGTTCCTAAAGCCGGCTTGGTCCAATCACCGTAGATCCTCTTATAGGTTGCAACTCCTTCGTTAGAAATTTCATCAAATATAACCTTTACATATTTGTCCGAAATATTATCTGCGTCGATTAAGACTGCAAACCGATTGTCGTTTGCCATTGCGATCCTCCTTTTGCAAAATTATGGCTTAATCTGCTAAGGTACATTATAGCATACCAATTCAACATGAGGTTAAGATTTTTATACTGGTATTCTCCTTTATATTAGCGTATAATTGGTATGCAATGAAAGGAGGGAAACCAAATGCTACCTATACCTGACCCTATTGCCTTTACTCTAATTGGTTTACCAATCAGATGGTATGGCATATGCATTGCCGCCGGCATCCTCATCGGCCTTTTTATCGCCTATAATAGAGCACCTTTACACCGTATTCATAAAGATCGGGTAATCGACTTAACACTGATATCACTTCCCGTCGGTATTATAGGAGCAAGGCTTTATTATGTGATTTTCAACTGGGACCTTTATAAGGGTGACTTTTTTAAGATAATCAATATCCGCAGCGGTGGCCTGGCCATACATGGGGGTTTGATACTAGGAATAACAGCGGCGGTTATTTGCTGTTACATTTGGAGAATACGTCCATTAAATATTATAGATTTAATGATTCCTTCAGTTGCACTTGCTCAAGCCATTGGACGTTGGGGCAATTATTTCAATCAGGAAGCATATGGAGTACCTACTGATTTACCTTGGGCAATTGAGATAAAAGGTGAAATGGTTCATCCTACCTTTCTATATGAATCCGTCTGGTGTTTCATTTTATTTATCATACTGGTTTTGATTGATAACCGGCGGTTATTTAACGGCCAAACTTTCCTTCTCTATGGAACTCTATATTCCCTGGAACGATTTTTTGTTGAAGGATTACGTACCGACAGTTTAATGCTGGGTTCACTGCGTGTTGCCCAGTTAGTCAGTGCTGTCGTCTTCTTTTCGTTCCTTATTATCTACATATATCTGTCACGAAAACACAGTCGGAAAAAACGCATGTTTTATTAAGGAGATCTACATGAAATTAGGTATCGTAGGTTTGCCAAACGTAGGCAAAAGTACACTTTTTAATGCTATTACAAGGGCTGGCGCCGAGGCCGCCAATTACCCTTTTTGTACTATAGAACCAAATGTTGGAGTGGTTACCGTTCCAGATGAACGGCTAAAGGTTCTTGATGAAATGTTTCAATCCAAGAAAGTCGTCTATACATCTATTGAATTTTTTGATATAGCAGGCTTAGTCAAGGGAGCCTCCAAAGGAGAAGGGCTTGGTAATAAATTTCTTGGGCATATTCGTGAAGTAGCTGCCATCGTACATGTGGTCCGTTGTTTTGAAGACCCGAATGTAGTCCATGTAGACGGAAAGGTAGATCCTCTTTCCGATATTGAGACCATTAATCTGGAGCTGATCTTCTCTGATTTAGAAATTATAGAACGGCGGATCCAAAGAACACAAAAAAACCTAAAAGGAGATCCCGGTCTACAATTTGAACTAGATGTATTAAATCGTATATTAAATACCTTGGAAGAAGGTAAATCTGCAAGAACCATGGATCTCTCCCAAGAAGAAAAAGAATTTGTAAGATCACTGGACTTGCTTTCCTCAAAACCCATCATTTACGCAGCCAATGTTTCTGAGGAGGAATTGGCTCCTGAATCAAATAATCCCCGGGTAAAAGCAGTTAGAAAATATGCTGCCGTTGAAGGCGCTGAGGTTATCACCCTTTGTGCCAAACTGGAGGCAGAAATTGCTGAGCTTGAGGAAGATGAAAGAAATGCTTTCCTAGAAGACCTGGGTATTCAAGAATCCGGACTAAACAAACTGATCAAAGCCTCTTACCGTTTATTAGATCTGATATCTTTTCTGACGGCAGGAGCTCCTGAGGTTCGCGCTTGGACAATAAACCGAGGAACTAAGGCGCCTCAGGCAGCAGGTAAGATCCATACAGATTTTGAAAAAGGCTTTATCCGGGCAGAAACAATTTCCTATGAAAAGCTTATTGAATGTGGCAGTATGACAGCAGCCAAGGAAAGAGGTCTTGTACGCTCAGAGGGCAAGGACTATGAAGTTAAAGACGGAGATGTAATACACTTCCTGTTTAATGT
>JAQUJQ010000267.1 GCA_028680875.1 Eubacteriales bacterium | reverse complement strand
CGGCGGTCAATACGCATTTTTCTTTCCTCCTAAATTTAAATACCTCAATATGAAGCTGAATTACAGGAACCATCGTAAAATGGTCATTATTGATGGTGAAATTGGTTATCTCGGCGGATTTAATGTCGGTATAGAATATATCGGTAAGAAAAAGAAATTTGGTTATTGGAGAGATACTCATTTACGACTTACCGGAAGCTGTGTTCAGGATATCAACGCACGTTTTATATTGGATTGGCGTTTTGCCTCTAAAGAAGATTTGATCCTCTCTGCCGCCTATTGTGGGGAGGTACCCCATACAGGAACGACCGGGATTCAAATCGTAGCATCCGGCCCCGACTCTCGTCTTACAGAAGTAAAACATGGTTATCTCAAGATGATTTCTTCCGCCAAAAAAAATATATTTATTCAAACTCCCTATTTTGTGCCTGACTCAAGTATTTTAGAATCATTAAAAAATGCAATTTTTTCCGGAGTAGATGTACGAATTATGATCCCGAACAAACCGGATCATATGTTTGTCTACTGGGCTACTTACTACTATGTTGGTATACTCTTAAACGCCGGAGCAAAGATCTATATCTATAACAACGGTTTTCTCCATGCAAAGAACATCTGTGTAGATGGGGAAGTTGCATCTGTAGGTTCTGCAAATTTCGATATGCGCAGTTTTTATTTAAATTTTGAAGCTAATGCCTTTGTCTATGACTCAGAAGAAGTTTATAAATTGGAATCCATCTTTCAATCAGATATGTCGTATTGTGAGGAATTAACGAAATTAAAATACCGTAATCGATCTTTGCATATTAAATTTAAGGAATCTATTTCCCGATTGCTTTCTGACCTTCTCTAGGTAACCTTTTACCATAAGAACGTAGCTTACAAAATAGTTATTGACATCCCCTTTTTACGATGCTATATTCTAATAAACCGTTGATGAGGAAGTAAAATCCTAAAATCGGTCTTACAGCGAGTTCGAATTGGTGGAAGCCGAACAGATGCGAATAGGAACAAATGGACCTCAGAGGGCAATGCGAAAGAATCTTATCGATTTTAGTAGCTGCGACGCCGGAGCCAGCGTTATCAGGCTACGGGTGTGATGGCACTCTGCAAAGAGGGTATGTAGAAATACATGCCAAACAAGGTGGTACCGCAGGTTAACACTTGTCCTTGTATAGGATGGGTGTTTTTTTATTATCCTTTTCATGCAGAGAAAGCCTTTTCATTTCAAAATTATTGAGAAAGGTAACAGGTAAGGAAAATGAAAAAAGGTTATGAAACAGAATTTAACACGTATTTAAAAGAGTATCCCGACCAAAGAGGGTATTTCGGCCAATATGGGGGGGCTCATCTCCCACCCCAGTTGATACCCGCTTTTGAAGAAATTACGGAAGCATACCAGACAATTTGTCATTCCGCTCAATTTATCAGCGAGCTTCGGAGGATTCGGCGTGAATTCCAAGGGAGGCCGACACCGGTTTATCATTGTGAGCGTTTGTCCCGTATGCTTGGTACGACTCAAATCTACCTGAAACGTGAGGATTTAAACCATACAGGTGCCCATAAATTAAATCATTGTATGGGAGAAGGGCTTCTTGCCAAGTTTATGGGAAAAAAGAAGATTATTGCAGAGACCGGAGCCGGCCAGCATGGAGTTGCCCTTGCTACCGCAGCAGCATACTTTGGTTTGGAATGCGATATCTACATGGGAGAAGTAGATATTGCCAAGCAGGCACCTAATGTATCCAGAATGAAAATCCTGGGGGCCAACGTCATTCCGGTAACCCATGGCTTAAAAACCCTGAAGGAAGCTGTAGATGCTGCATTTGAAGGCTATATGCAGGAATATGAAGATGCAATCTATTGCATCGGCTCTGTAGTAGGTCCTCACCCATTCCCTTTAATGGTCAGGGATTTTCAGATGATAGTAGGTATAGAAGCAAAAGATCAATTTATTGATATGACCGGCATGCTTCCAGATGCAGTTGTTGCCTGTGTGGGAGGCGGAAGCAATGCCATTGGCATGTTTTCTGCCTTCCTTAATGAACCGGTGGAGATATACGGTGTAGAACCTATGGGAAAAGGACCTGACATGGGCAATAATGCGGCATCCATTACCTTCGGCGAAAAAGGAATCATGCATGGCTTTGAAAGCATTATGTTAAAGGATTCATCCGGGAATCCGGCACCGGTTTACTCTGTCGCCAGCGGCTTAGATTACCCCTCTGTTGGTCCTGAACATGCTTTCCTTCATGAATTAGGCAGGGTCAAATATGATTCCGTTTCTGACGAGGAGGCAGTTGAAGCTTTCTTCAAACTGTCCCGCTATGAAGGGATCATTCCGGCCTTGGAGAGTTCCCATGGAGTTGCTTATGCCATGAAGTTAGCTAAGGAAAAGAAACATAGTGCTATTTTGGTTAACCTTTCCGGTCGTGGAGATAAGGATATGGATTATGTTATAGAACATTATGGCTATGGAGAACAATATAAATAGTATAAAAATCACCTCTCAGGGGAAACTCCTTGGGAGGTGTTTTTATGTTTGGATGGATTATGAGTATAATAGCCGGTGCATCAATGAGTCTGCAAGGAGTGATCAATACCCGCCTCAGTGAGAAAATAGGGGTTTACGAATCAAACGTTTTTGTCCAGGGCACCGCATTGATATTTGGGATTATCGTCCTGTGGATTATGGGTAAAGGAGATTTTACACAAATCACTCAGGTTAATAAAGTTTACTGGCTGGGTGG
>JAQUJQ010000035.1 GCA_028680875.1 Eubacteriales bacterium | reverse complement strand
TTTCCCCCTTGTTTTCTTTCTTAAATTAATATATAATTCAGCTTAATCATTATACGCTGAATCCGGATTATCCGGAACGGGAGAACCGAAAATTTTGGGGTGAATCCGAACTGGTTTTGGAGGAGCAGCTCTAGCTCTAACCCGACAGCTAATCTCGTAAGCATCGGAGAGCACAGGGTACGCAATTGGCGCTACGCTATTTCTTTGTGTAACTCTTCGGTGATGCTACAAGATGTAGTATCACTTTTTCATTTATAATAAATAGCAGGAGGTGATGAACTTGAAAAAAAACAATGATCAAATTAACAGTAAGGATCCCTTTATGAAACGATTTTTTAAAGGTGTAACAAATTCTGGAGAGATTAAGAATACAAATCCCACCAACGGTACGAGGTTCAACGGCAACGGACTTCGAATAAGGGGATCGAAGCAGGAAAAAGACTTTCTAGTCACGATGGCTAAGGGACTGGAAAAAAATAATTCCATTGATACTGCGTATTACGGGAAATATGATGTAAAAAGGGGCTTACGGAATGCCAACGGCACCGGTGTTGTTGTCGGTCTGACAAAAGTAGGTGATGTCAGTGGCTATCGTACCAATGAAAAAAATGAGAAAATTCCTATTGAGGGAAAACTCTATTATAGAGGAATCGATGTTGAAGATTTGGTACGTCATGCTACCAAAGAGAATCGTTTCGGCTATGAAGAAGCAAGCTATCTTCTACTTTTTGGTGATTTGCCAACACAAAAGCAGTTGGAAGCGTACAAGTCAACCCTTTCTGCCCGCCGTGAACTACCCTCAGGCTTTCCCAGGGATATGATTTTGGTCGCTCCAAGCAATAGCGTAATGAATAAACTCGCGCGAAGTGTACTTGCCCTTTACTCTTATGACGATAAAGCCGATGATGTTTCAATACCCAATGTTATCCGGCAATCTATCGACCTTATCGGTTATTTTCCCTCCCTTATTGCCTACGGTTTTCAAGCAAAAAGATCCCATTATCATAATGAAAGCCTACATCTTCACTATCCGGCTCCGGACAAATCGACAGCGGAAAATATTCTGCGTATGATTCGCCCTACCGGCGAATACTCGGATTTAGAAGCCAAACTGCTGGATCTGAGCATGATCCTTCACGCAGAACATGGTGGTGGTAACAACTCAACCTTTGCCACCCACTTGGTTACCTCAACAGGAACCGACACATATTCGGTCATCGCAGCCGCTGTTGGAGCCCTAAAGGGTCCTAAACACGGTGGTGCGAATGTTGAGGTGATCAATATGATAAGTGACCTTAAATCAAACGTAAAAGACATAACCAATCATAAGGAAGTGGAAAAATACCTGATTCGCCTTTTAAAGGGGGAAGCGTTCAATGGCTCAGGCTTAATCTATGGACTGGGGCATGCGGTCTATACATTATCCGACCCCAGAGCTACTCTATTAAAAGCTATGGCGAAGAAATTAGCAGAAGATAAAGAACTTATCGATGATTTTATGCTCTACGATTTTATCGAAAAAAGAGGATCTGAGTTGTTCCGTGAAATGAAGAAAACCGACAAGCCTATACCGGCTAATGTAGATCTGTATTCCGGCTTTGTCTACAACGCTCTAAACATTCCAATCGACATTGCCACTCCTCTTTTTGCCGCATCTCGTATTTCAGGCTGGTGTGCCCACCGGATTGAAGAATTGGTAGCAGGAGGTAAACTAATGCGTCCGGCTTACATAAACGTTCAAGAAAAACGAGAATATATTCCACTCACAAAAAGAGTCTAAAAATTATAAGACAAGGGAACAGAAAATTATCTCTTGTCTTTTTTATTATCTATACACCATATTTATCAGATTATCCTTTCTTTTTTGTTCTTTGTGATAAACATACAACTTTTTTGCTTATTTTATAGTTCTTTTTCACATTTTCATTTGACAATACAAACTTAGCGGACTATACTAATGGGTATATTTTAACGTTGGCATTATTATCTTTATCAATTTAAAGGAGGTATTATTTTGAAAAGAGAAAGATGGAACTCGAAATTCGGCTTCTTATTAGCCGCAATCGGTTCTGCTGTTGGATTAGGTAACATTTGGCGTTTCCCTTACACGGCAGCAGAAAACGGTGGCGGTGCATTTTTAGTGCCTTATTTTTTTGCAATTCTTACAGCAGGTATCCCTATTTTGATTTTGGAATATACGATGGGAAAAACCTACAGGGCAGGTGCTCCAGTCACCTGGGCACGTATTAACCGGAAATTTGAATGGTTAGGCTGGTTCCAGGTCATGGTAGCTTTCATAATAACCGTCTACTACTTAGCAATTGTTGTTTGGGTCATCAGCTACATAGGATTCTCATTTAATCAGGCTTGGGGTTCGGATCCCACCAGCTTTTTCTTAGGATATCTGGGCATTACCGACAGTGCGTTGAATTTGGGCGGAATTCAATCAAATCTGATACTGCCTTTCCTTATCATTTGGGTCATAACAGCCATTATCATGTACAGGGGCATTAGCAAGGGCATTGAATTGGCTTGCAAAATCGCTCTGCCCTTATTGTTGGTATTGACCGCAATTTTAGTTGTTAGAGGCATCACTCTACCCGGTGCCGTCGACGGTCTTAACTACTTGTTCACTCCAAATTGGGATCGAATTTTTGACTCTCAGATCTGGGTAGCCGCCTATGGTCAGGTTTTCTTCAGCTTAAGTATTGCTTTTGCCATTATGATCGCTTACTCAAGTTATCTTCCTAAAGAAACGGATGTAGTGAACAGTGCTATTATTACCGCTACCGCTAATCACGGCTTTGAGCTCTTTGCCGGTATCGGTGTATTCAGTGTTCTGGGTTATATGGCTTATTCTCAGGGAGTCCCAGTTGATGAAGTTGCTGCCGGTGGTGTAGGCCTGGCCTTCATGGTATTTCCGGCTGCTATTAATACCCTGCCCGCACTTAACACCCTTATTGGTATCTGTTTCTTTGGGACTTTGTTCTTTGCCGGTGTCACATCCCTGATTTCCATTATTCAAGCAGTTATTTCAGGTATTGCCGATAAGTTTGAACTGGCTCATACCAAGGCCACCACCATTGTTTTGGTACCGGCCTTCGTGATCAGTATTTTATTTATTACCGGTGCAGGGTTAAATATCCTTGACATTGTTGATGCCTTTATCAATAATGTCGGCGTTGCCGGAGCAGGACTAATTGAGGTCATCCTAATCGGCTGGTTCTTCAAACCGGAAATTCTTCGTCAGGAAGCAAACCAGTTCTCTAACTTCAGTGTAGGTAGATGGTGGATTTACTCACTGAAGTTCATTACGGTTATTGTTTTGGGCTTTATGGTTATTTCTAATACCATCAGCTTTATAAAAGACGGCTATGGTGGCTATGCAAGCTCTGATATAGCTGTATTTGGCTGGGGGGCCCTCCTGTTTGGTGTGGTTGTAGCAATTATCCTAACGGCCATGAAGGGTAAGGAAGGCTATGCCGACCTGTCCAAACATAAGGAGGTTGAATAATATGAATACCGGAGCAATCATCATGATGATCATCGGATGTGGCGGACTATGGGGTGGATGTGCAGTGGCAATCTCCCTCTCTATGAAATATAGTAAGAAAAACAACGCCTAAATAAAAACTTCTAAGAATACAAACCTCTTGGCTGATGGAAGATATCCATTGACTAAGAGGTTTTATTTAACTAAAACCACCAAATTTATAAAGATCATTATCAAAGATATAAGCCCTATTACATAATAAAAAGTTGCTTCATACTTCTTTGACAGTGGACTTGTCAGTAAAAGACGTAATAAGAAGATCAACAAGCAAACAATTACGGATATAACGGCTGTTAAAACCGTCCCTCCATAATGTAAAATAAAAACAAAACCAAAAAGAAGGATGTTTTCATACCAACGTCCAACTTCAAAAAAAGCCAAGTTCCTTCCGGAGTATTCCGCCGCTACTGTATGTTCCAGAAAACATCTTCTGGGAGCTAAGACAAGAAGCGCAATAAATCCGATCAGTATACCGGGTAATTGGCAGGCCGGAACATAACCTTGGGATAAAATATAATAGACATGGAAACTTCCCTCTCCGGTATTATGTGCAGTTACCAGAAATAAGCCAATAGCGGTAAACATAAAGATAGTCAAATGTATTCCAATCCAAATCGCTTCCTTTTCTAATGCATACTTGCTATAGGAAGATTGGGAATTATACAAAGCTAGAATGTTGATAAAGCCGGCTACTGCCCATAATAAAATTACTAAAGTAATGCTTTCCCCTCCAAAGAAAAGGCCTCCGCTTAGTGCCACTCCTATAAAAAAGCCTACCGCATAAAATGTGAATTTCCCCCGAGCTTGAATTGGAGACATTTTAAAAAGCAGAATTATATCTTGAAATGGTTGCAAAATAGACGATCTTCTTCGTCCCTGCAATCGGGCTTTTAACCAACCTTCCAATCCTGTTAATAGTCCCCCCAGCAATGGTGCCAACAGCAGATAACCAATCATCCTTTACTCCTTCATCATTTGTAAATATTTAAGTCTTATTATACTCTAATACCAACTAGAAAAAAAGGGGCGGTCCTTTTTATCTCATAAAGAACCGTCCCTTAACTTCAAAATGTATTTCCTTTATTCTGTTTTATAGGATTCATCTTCATCGATTGACATTGAAATTGTTTTTGCTATTTTCGTTGGTTCCACTTTACTGGCAACAATGCCTAAGATAATGCCAACCACAATAGCCAATCCCGTAGCGATGCGGATCCACAACAACATGGTATCTAAGAAGCCTTCGAGACCATAGTACTCCAAATAATATTCGTTACCCCAATCTCCTTCGAACCATGGAAGGAATAGGCTACCAATAACGCCCATCCCGCCCAGGATAAGGAACATCAGGCTCATTCTTTTTAAATCGCCTACGGCAAGACCGGTCTTGGAATTTCCGGGGAATGCCACCGGGTCCTTTTTCGTCAGCCCTCCGTATCTTCTTCGCCAAATTGTGTATAATATTGGACCTGATACAATCCCTGTCATTCCACCAATGAAGTAATCCGTTCCGTTTATGAAAAATGCAATAAACGCAATCGTGCAGGGTACTATACAAATTACAGTAAGAAAACCATAACCGCCGGGGATTTTAAATTTTCGTTCCTCTTCAGGTATTTTCTTTCTTAAAATCATAGCAGATATAAAGATCATTACATAAGCGGAAATTAAAAGGAATACATCAATAACTACAACCACCTTAAACGCAAACATGCAAAGAATCAGGTTGACAATTCCAACAGATAGGACGGCAATATACGGAACCCCGTGTTTCTTATCGCACTTTACCAAAATCGGTGGTGCCAGGTTATCTTCAGCTAAGGCAAAAAATCCTCTTGAACCTGAAGCTATGTAAGTATTATAGATCGAACACTGGGCCAGGACAGCAACCACAACAAAGAACATCCCAAAGCCCGCCCCCCAATATGTAGAAACTACATCCGAATAACCGACCACATCTCCCTCAGTACCCCAGTCTTCCCACTGACCCAAGGAGCCTAACCCGGCCAAGGTCGGGAAGATATAGACTGCCATGATCAAGGGCACAGTAATCATAGTTGCCTTTGGAATAACTTGTGGATTGGTAACTTCTCCGGCTACTGTGGACATGGATTCATAACCGGCATACATCCACATGCCAATGGCGATGCCCATACCGATATAATAAACCCAATCACCAAATGCGATTCCGGAAACCCCCATAATCTCACCATCAGCAGTGAAGGGAATAAATGGATTTTGGCTCCAATTAAGAAAACCGCAAATAGCAACCATAGCAAAGGCCACAATAACCAATATGGAGAGGATGGTGGATACAACGCCAACATCCCTGACTCCTCTAATGTTAATATAAGTAAATATAATAATAATAGAAGCTTTAAATGCGAATTCAACGCCCCATCCAAATCCAAAATGATTTGCTAAATACCCGCCTGCCAAGATAACATAAAGGGTATTGTCAATGTAAATGGAAATGGTCCTCCACCAACCTGCCTGAAATCCCCAAAATTCACCTAGAGCCTCCTGTACCCACTTGTAATAACCACCTTCCTGGGGTCTTGCCGAGCCCAATTCAGAAGCCACCAATCCTAAAGGTGTACTCCAAACAAAAGGTAAAACAATTAGCATAACCAAAGTCAAACCGGGTCCGGTCTCCGGAATCATTTCTTCAATTCCGTATGCACCTGCAGCACAAAGGCAGAAAATCATAAATACGACAGTTGATACTTTTAAATCATGCTTTTTTAAGCCAAGTGCATCAACATCGACTTTAGCACCTTGCGTAACATCATTCATCGTTTATTTCCTCCTATTCACTAATATTAGAATTGAGTAATAATACATATGATTGCCATATTAATTTTATCTAATTTTCTGACAATAAGCAACTACGAACTTGCTGTTTTCTTTTAATCTGTTTGCTGTATAATAAAAAACCCCTTCTATTTGAAAAATAGAAGGGCAATAATAGAATAAGAGAATGTCACAATCTCGCTAATCGTTGCCTTCTTCTCTTATCTTTTCTTTGATTGCCATAATCATATCATCTATATAAGTGTTTAAATTAGAATCTACTACACCGATTACTTGGATTCCGCAACGATTTAGTGGCAATAAAATCTTATGGGCTTTGCTATTGCCGATTGCCGTTGCCATAGCCGGTGTTAACTCTCCCAACATGGAATTTGCAGCTAAAATACCTACAACGCCAACAATCACATCTACATAATCCAAATTATAGATTATAGCATTTTCACCGGTTGCCCCTTCATCAGCTCCGCCTTTCATCATTTGACCGGTAGCAACCGCATTTGTACCCAGAGCAAGAACCGTTACATTGAAAAAACCGGCGCACTTGATCCGTTCAACAATACTTTTTCCGATTCCGCCTCCCTGTCCGTCAATGACTGCTATTCTCATACTATTCCATCCTTTTGGCTGTTAACCCTATCAAATGCGAATACGAGTAAGGGCACAAAGAGAATTTGAATAAGAATTCCCGGAAATGCATTTATCAATGCTCCAGCCATAAACATTTTCCAGGTAAATCCGGTACCGCTTATTCCGTATATGAAAAAACTCACAATACCCCATACAATTCTACCACATAGCATTGATGCAAACAATGTCAGATATGTATAAATCCTTTTGTGTGGAAAAATCCGGTAAAAAAGTCCTGCGGTAAAACCGTACACAGCCAATTCAAAGGCCATGGCTGCTGCAATCGGATACATAGGCGGCATTCCAAATATCATGCTTCTGAATATAGGTGTAATAAAACCGACAATCAGTCCGGATCGACATCCACAGATAAAGCCACAGAGTATGATAGGAATATGCATAGGCAACAAACGATTTCCCAAACTTGGGATTTGTCCCGTGATAAAAGGTAAAACCAAACCAAGAGCTAAAAAAAAGCCTGATAATACAATATTTTGAGTAGAATTTTTCATTTAATTTGCCTCCTATTAAAAAAACCACGCCGGAATGCCTTTTCATGGCAGATACCTTCGTGGTATGATCGCTGACTTCTATCAACATTGAATAAATTATAACATAGAACATTCATATGTCAATAATTTCAGGCCGGCTTCTTATAAAAAATATGTGAATAAAAATAATAGAATTACCCCCGGGATACCTAAGATTCCAACTATTACAGAGGATATTAGATTGAGAGGAATATGAAGTCCCCATAAGGATCCTACCCAATTGATGATAAGGATTAAAACACCCCCGATGATACTGTTACAGACTAATTTTAAAAGAATTTTAATGGGAACCAGGAATACATACCCAACAACATACAATACCAGTATGCCAAAAGCATAGGCTAATAGAATACCGATTTCCATACTCATATCCATCATTTACCTCCATATGAATACGCAATTTCATATTTACTCATAAGGCTTTGTATAAAATATGTCAGAAATGAATAAAATAGAAGATAAATAAGGAAAGGAAGTGAGACAATGGAAAAGAATTTTGTCGGAGCCAAAGCAATGGCTAACCGGGTTTACAGGCACTTTTTAAATGTACCCGACGCACAGACAGAGCGAGAACGGTTGTTTGCCGAAATAAGAGAAGCGGAAAATGCATGGAAACTTGCAGAAGGCCGTTTTAACGAAGCTACAGATCCGGATTTAATCAACTTTGCCTCCTATGACATTATGGCGGCTAAATCCAGATATGAATACTTAATAAAGCGAGCAAAAAGGCAATTATAGCTCTCTTCTGCCTTCCATAGCCTTGGATAAAGTAATTTCGTCCGCATATTCCAAGTCGCCACCCACCGGAATTCCATGGGCAATACGGGTTACTTTGATTCCTGATGGTTTGATGAGTCTGGCTATGTACATGGCTGTGGCTTCCCCTTCAATATTAGGATTGGTTGCTAAAATTATCTCTTCCACATCATTTTGCTGAAGCCTAAGGATGAGAGATTTCAAGTTGATATCTTCAGGGCCAATGCCGTCCATTGGGGAAATGGCTCCGTGGAGCACATGATAAAGTCCTTTAAATTCTCTGATCCGCTCCATGGCTGCTACATCCCTGGGGCTTTCCACAATACAGATAATCTTTCGGTCTCGTCTTTTATCACTACAGATTCCACAAGGATCCACATCCGTAAGATTGCCACATATTGAACAGTATTTCATAGATCTTTTTCCTTCTATGATAGCATCGGCTATGGATAAAGCATCCTTTTCGTCCATGGCTAAAATATGAAAAGCCAGCCGTTGGGCACTTTTGCTCCCAATGCCGGGCAGTTTAGATAATTGGCTGATCAAGTTATTAAGTGGCTTCGAATCATATCGCATCTACCGGCCCTTTCTCCTTTCTATAATCCTTTCTATAATCCTGGAATACCCAATCCTCCGGTAAGTTTACTCATTTCATTTGCAGACATTTCCTCAATCTGACGTAAACCTTCATTCACAGCTACCATGATTAAATCCTGAAGCATTTCTACGTCATCGGGATCCACCACTTCCGGTTTAAGTTCAATTTTTGTTAATTCTTTCTTCCCGTTAATGGTAACGCTGACTGCTCCTCCACCAGCTGTAGTAGAAACTTCTTTTTCATCCAGCTCTGCCTGGATCTCGTCCATCTTTCTCTGCATTGCCTGCATCTGCTGCAGCTGTTTTTGCATTGCAGCCTGTCCGCCTCCGGAAGACTTCTTTCCGGCTCTCATACCTTTTCCCATTGCTTACTACTCCTTTCTGTTATTTTACTTCAATATTGATTTCTAACTCTTCCCCTATTTTTTCTGCCAAATTTTCAAAAGATTGCTGTTGATTGGGATCATCCCAGTTCTCCACAAGTGTGCATTCCATTCTGCGCTTCCGGCCTGTATATTTTTCCATTAAGTTTTCTAGTAATTGTTCATTATCCTTGGCCCAATGCATCGAAACCTCATTTGCTACATCCACATAGAAGACATTATCTCCAATACTGCTAAGTCTGCTTCCTTTATAAAATAGTTTAAAACTCCCCCGATTTTCTTCTCCTTCTTCAAAGACCTTGTTCCAAATTGTTTCAAGATCATCAACCGCCTTCGGCTCCGGTTTTTGGGTTATAACCGCCTTCGGCTCCGGTTTTGACAAATGGATGTTTCCTCCGGTAGCCAGCTTAACCATGACCAGCTCAAGTAAAATACGGGGCTGAGTAGACCATTTGGCTTCTGCTGAGGTTTGAGAGAGTTCAAGAATGCACTCATTTATCGTGGGCAATTCCAATCTGTTACTCTGCTCTCGAATCCGTTCAACATTTTCAGCAGACATACTTAAAATATCCGATGGGTTCTGAATAAATTTTAAGATCAATAAATTGCGGTAATGACCTATCCAATCCTTAATAAGTTGACGTACATCCTTACCATCAGCTAAAACTCGGTTGAGAAGCAACAATGCTTCTGCCGGATTATGGTCCTCTATTAGGTCTGTTAATTCTAAGAAAACTTCTTCTCCGGTGGTGCCAAGCAGTTCCAATACATCCTGTCGAATAACTTCTTTTCCACCTGCAGCAATGCATTGGTCTAATAAGGATAAACCGTCCCGCACAGAGCCATCAGAGTGGGATACAATTATACCCAAGGCACCATCAGAAATCTTTACATCTAAATTTTTACAGATTTTCCGTAACCCATCCTTCATCTTTTGTTCAGAAATCCTTCGGAAATCCAAACGAAGACATCGGGATAATATAGTAGCCGGCAGTTTATGGGGTTCTGTGGTGGCCAAAATAAACATCACATGCTCAGGCGGCTCTTCCAGCGTCTTTAACAAAGCGTTGAAAGCTGGAATTGTCAGCATATGCACCTCGTCGATTATATACACCTTTCGCTTTCCCGCTACAGGCGGATAATTGACACTCTCCCTTAATTCACGAATGTTTTCCACTCCGTTATTTGATGCCGCATCGATTTCTATAACATCCAAAAAAACCCCGTCTTTAATGGCTATACAATTATCACAGACTCCGCAAGGTTTATCGTTGCTGTTTGCAATACAGTTAACCCCTTTAGCCAAAATCCGAGCCATTGATGTTTTACCTGTTCCCCTTGTTCCACAAAACAGGTATGCATGACCGATGGTTCCTGCGGCTATCTGATTCTTTAAAATCTTTACAATGTGTCCCTGCCCTAAAATTCCGTCAAAGGTTTCCGGGCGAAAGCTTCGATATAAAGCTTGGTACATAATACCTCCTTATACCTCCTTAGATAATTGCCCTTTAGCAGCTTCGCCGTGGAAATGGAAAAGGCTGATCTGCGGCACATAAGAGGTTCCGCTTATCGCTGCTTCCTTCCGGATCTGACGAGGTTCGCAGATTCTTATTGCGCAGGACCCAGACCATGCCAGGCGAAGCTGCTAAAGGGCAATTCATTTTTATATTATAACGGATTAACGCCAGCAAAGTCAAGGGGCGTGTGAACCACCTTATACAATTCATCCCGAACCGGAGGAGTGATTTTGGTTTGTCGATTGTCGGCAACAAGCCATCTACCTTCTTCTGATGGAAGAATTCGTCCAATACAGGATATAGTGATACCCGCTTCCCCGATCTCCTTTAATAACCGATCTTTTTTATCCGGCGGAGCCATAATCATCATACACCCGCTGGAAATCAATCTCAACCAATCGATTCCAAAATGGTTACATATTTTTTTTGTAACCGGTGATACCGGAATTTCATCATTATATAGTTCTGCTCCGGTATTGGAGATTTCGCACATTTCCCAAATCGCTCCAAGTATTCCTCCTTCGGTGACATCATGCATCCCTGCCGTACCAATTTTTCCGGCGATAACCCCTTCCTTCACTACGGAAACCTGGTCTAACATAGCTTCTGCTTCCTCAATCTCCTTGAAGGTCAGAATTTTATTGAGCTTATCCTTATGGTCGCATGCTATAATGCCTGTCCCTTCCAAGCCTGCTTCCTTAGT
>JAQUJQ010000266.1 GCA_028680875.1 Eubacteriales bacterium | reverse complement strand
ACTTATATTTTCTATCCAGAAAAACCAGATATTTCAGCATGTTCCGTACCCATCTGTGAGAAAAATAAAAGCCAGTCTTAGGACCGGCTCATCCTTCGTCTCTGTTTTCCAGGTACCGTTCAAGTTTCCGCTTTACTCGCTGCAGGGCATTGTCAATAGACTTCACATGCCTCTTCAGATCAACAGCAATTTCTTGATAAGACTTTCCTTCCAGGTAATACATCAGCACTTTCCACTCAAGAGAGCTTAAAATCTCACCCATCTTTTCTTCGATATCATCGAATTCTTCTCTGCTGATAATTAACTCTTCCGGATCAGTAATTTTAGACCCGGAAATCACATCAAGTAATGTGCGGTCAGAATCTTCATCGTAAATTGGCTTGTTCAAGGAAACATAAGAATTTAACGGAATGTGCTTCTGTCTCGTTGCGGTCTTTATCGCCGTAATAATTTGCCGGGTAATACAAAGCTCCGCAAAAGCTCTGAAAGATGACAGTTTGTCACACCTGAAGTCTCTAATCGCCTTGTATAAACCAATCATACCCTCTTGAATAATATCTTCCCGATCGGCACCAATCAAAAAATAAGATCTGGCTTTCGCACGTACAAAATTCTTGTACTTATTAATTAGATACTCCTGGGCAACAATATCACCGTCTTTGGCAAGATCCACAACTTCCTCATCAACCATCATCCCGAACCCGTCAAAAACTTCCTGCTGCACATTCACACTCATCTTCTCGTCCCCACCCCGTTTTCATCTAGTTATGGTTCCCAACAGTTAGCCCGAAATCTGCGGGTTTTTGTCCCTCCCAAAAACTTGGTTTTTTCATGGAGACATGAGATGCATGTCCGACCGTTAGACATACTTATTATACCTGAGTAAAATTAGAAAAGTCAATAGCTCAGCATTAAACAAATGGCATCTTTTCCCCATAAATTCCCATCTGTTTACTATTTTTTTACTTTTGCCCATGTATCCTTTAACGGTACGCTCCGGTTTACAACTAAATTTTCAAAAGTAGAATCCGGGTCAACCGTAAAATATCCCTGTCTTAAAAACTGGTAGGTGCTGCCCGATTTTGCCCCTTTTAAACTAGGCTCCGCCAGACAAGACGTCAACTTTTCTAAAGAATAAGGATTTAAATTGGCCTTATAATCGCCACTCTCTTCATCTTCAGGATTCTCTTTATTAAATAGATGGTTATATACCCTCACTTCCAAAGGAAGGGCTTCTTCTGCTGATACCCAGTGCAGCGTTCCTTTTACTTTACGTCCTGCCTGAGACATTCCGCTTTTTGTTTCCGGATCGTATGTGCAGTGAAGTTCTACCACCTGGCCGTTTTCATCCTTTTCAACACGCTCGCATTTTACAATATAGGCATGTTTTAAGCGCACTTCCCTACCCGGAGATAAACGGAAAAATTTTTTCGGCGGATTCTCCATAAAATCCTCCTGTTCAATATAGAGGACACGGGAAAATGGAACTTCCCTTGTTCCGGCACTTGCATCCTCCGGGTTATTTTCTGCGCTAAGCATTTCCACCTGTCCCTCAGGATAATTATCAATAACAACGCGCAGAGGGCGCAGCACCACCATCACCCGAGGAGCATGGCGATTCAAATCTTCTCGCAAACAGTGTTCAAGCATTGCGATATCCACAATGCTGTTGCTTTTAGCAACGCCGATCCGTTCACAAAAGTCCTTAATAGCCGCTGGGGTATAGCCACGCCTGCGCAAACCTGAAATGGTTGGCATCCGGGGATCATCCCAACCGTTAACGTAATCCTCTTCAACCAGTTCCCGGAGTTTTCGCTTACTCATTACCGTATAAGTAAGATTGAGCCGGGCAAACTCAATTTGCTGCGGCGGATCCACCAGATTCAACGCCTGAAGTACCCAATCATACAAGGGGCGGTGATTTTCAAATTCCAGGGTGCAAATTGAATGGGTAATCCCTTCAATGGCATCCGAGATGGGATGTGCATAATCATACATCGGATAGATGCACCACTCGTTTCCTGTACGGTGATGTGCGCTCCGCTGAATACGATAAAGTACCGGATCGCGCAGGTTAAGATTAGATGAAGCCATATCGATTTTTGCCCTGAGCGTTCTAGCACCGTCGGCAAATTCCCCGTTTCTCATCCGGTTGAACAAATCTAAATTATCATCCACAGACCGGTTACGGTATGGACTTTCTTTTCCCGGTTCGGTCAATGTCCCTCGATAATCCCTTATCTCCTGGGCACTGAGATCGCAGACGTATGCCTTCTCATCTTTGATCAACTGAACTGCATATTGGAACAGTTGTTCAAAATAGTCGGAAGCAAAATACATCCTGTCGTCCCAGTCAAATCCTAGCCAACGCACGTCCTCCTTAATAGAATCCACATATTCTACTTCCTCTTTGCTTGGGTTGGTATCGTCAAAACGCAAGTTGCACAACCCACTATATTCAGCTGCAATCCCAAAATTTAAACAAATGGACTTGGCATGACCGATATGCAGGTATCCGTTGGGTTCCGGCGGGAACCTGGTGTGTACCCTATTATGATATTTTCCTGTTTTTAAATCTTCATTAACTATTTCTTTGATAAAGTTGGATGACGAAGGAGACTTCACATCCCATTCTCTTTTTATACTGTCATTATCGATATCCGGCATTTTAATATATCCTCCTTTAAAACTCTTTCCTGATCTTAATTATTTTTTGCCCCTGCGCCATTTTTCTAGGGTACTTCTAATATCTTTGTCA
>JAQUJQ010000265.1 GCA_028680875.1 Eubacteriales bacterium | reverse complement strand
TATAGAACCATCTTTATTACATCCTTCTGATCAAAGGTCATTTTCATCTCCTGGTTTTTCTGATCACCGGATATATCCAGAATAAATATTGTTCCTTCAACTGATCCATTACCATTTATATCATAATGATATAGGCTGTCATCTTTTTCTTTGATAATGATCTTTCCGTTAAAACCCAGATCAAGTACAGATCCATTCTCCAGATTTAAAGTATAAGTTGTTATTCCACCATAAGTTTGTTGCTTTAAAGCCTCATTTCCAATCAGTTTTTTTAAGGAAGCATAGGCTGTTTTTGTATTTTGATAGGTAGAAACATTATAATCTCCCATCGATGAAAAAAAGGTTCCAAGCATTTCAGACATGGATGTTTCCGAATACGACAGATTTATCCATGGCCTGATGTCAAGGCCCATATCATCGTATATCTCAAAGAAATTCATCTTCAACCAGGTGTTATCGTCATAACCGGGATCCATAATTGTAAAGAGATTGGAGTTCATATACATCGTGCCGGTTTCTCCATTCATCTTTACTTTCATAACCACCTTTTCGAACAGATCCAACATTTCTTCCATCTGTGCCTGCTGTTCAATAGGTATCGATAATATTTCTGCGTTAATCATTAAATTCATGAGTAAATCTGCATTTGTTTTCTGCTGAATACCGCTCATGTCTCCAACTATAGAATAGGTCAAACCTTCCGCCGGAGTTATGGTATCGTAGAGAGCAAACTCCATATCGAAGTGTGCTGTGTTTCTATATGGTTTTGTTAGATCAAGATCTGAACTAAAAAGCTTTGCGATAATGGAGAAATCCTGATCAGCATTCTTAAATAATATCACCGGTTCGATGATTACTGCAGTCTTCTCTTCATTATCCCAACCTACAATATAACTCATGCTTTCAGCCATGAACCGTACAGGTACATAGGTTCTGCCAAGCTTCCCGTCAACAAACGGTGCAACATCCATTTTCTTGATTACAGTCTTATTATCTTTTGTTATAGTAATATCCGTTTCACCTATGACAAAAGATAATTCCATTTGTGCTGATTTTGCTAATACTGTATTAGTTTGCTTATCATAAGTGACAATAGCCCCCATTGTCTCAAGGATCTGGCGAAATGGTACCATTGTTCTACCATTTATTATCTTTGGTGAAGCATCAGTGAATAAAATATTTTCACCGTTAAATTGCACCTTGATTTCTGCCTCTTGCGTTGATTCTGTACCAAAGGCTAAAACAGTTCCCACCAGAATAAGTGTTACTATAAGAGTTGCCACAAGCAATACTTTAAAAGTTTTTTTCATTGTTTACACCCTTTCCTTTATATTATTTCTGGTAATCATACTCTATTGTATAATCATATTTTGTCGCTTTTTCTGCATTTTTTAACTTTTCTAAGACAAGGGGAAGACAAGGGGACGCTTTGCCTGTCTTACAAAAAAGACAGGCAAAGCGTCCCCTTGTCTTCCCCTACCCTTACCAATATTCTTCAATTACTAATTTGCCCATTTTTCTAAGGCATTCTGCAATTAGCTTTACAGTAGTATGGCGTAATCTAACCCCCATCTGTTTAAAAACCAGTGATGTATGAGCGTCGTTTATCGCATTTCCAATAAGAAATGTAATGACGTCTACATTCTGCATAAGTGAGCAAAGCCGTTCAACAACCGTGTTTTCAATAAATTGATCCGACGTTTCTTCCAAAATATTATATACTTGATTTAGCATAACGGCTCCCTCGGTAACCATATCTATTCCCTCGATACCATATTCCGGAGGAGAATCAAAGGAAGTTCCCGGCCTCACAAGCTTTACTTCCCTATCCAATTCACGAGAAACAATATCCGCTGTAGTCGAACCGCATACAACCCGATAACCGGGCATACTCATAAACTTTTCGACAAATTCGCGGTCTCTTGACCTATGAACAGGCGGACCTGTCAATACTGTCAGCTGACTGGCAGCACGACAATGTAAAATAGCCACAGTTGTATCGTCTCCATAATATCCCCCACATACTTCAGCAGACATTTCCAATATATCATCAGGAATTTCATATAAATTCTCGCCATGGTTCATTTTACGGTTTACATACATTTCAATGCCATCTGCCCCGATACCAAAAGAATGTCCGTGTCCCAGCCCGGCCTGAGTAACTCCGTCAGAGAAGAGCATTAAGCCGTCGCCAATGTCCAATACACCGGACGACTCTCCAATAACCTCATAACCCGCCTTATGAAATGTAGGTTTTAAAGTACGAACTACACCACCCTTTAAAAGAATCGGACTGGGGGCCTCATAGTTATAAACAATAAATTGCCCGTCATTTAGTATTTTTACCGCCGAAAAGGCAGAAAAAGGAATATCCTCCTCTTTTGCCCTGTGCATGGAATCAGCTACCGTCTGACAAGCAGAACGCATGGCTATACCTCCGCAGGATAGCTCAATAAGACGGTTGGCACAAGTTATTGCCGCAATGTTTGCGTAAACTCCTGATCCAATCCCATCACATAAAACAAATACTGTGCTTTCAAGGGTACGTTCACAAAGAAAAGTATCGCCACAAACGATTTGATTATGCTTCGGCTTCTGTTTTACAATATCTTCAAAAAACTTCAAACCCTCTCACCCCAAATCATAATAAATCTTTCTCCTCATACAAGCTTATAAGACGCTTTAACAGTTCCTCACTTTGAGCCGTGCTTTTTCCTAAATAATGAGCCATTGTTTGGGAAAAATTTACTTGGTGATT
>JAQUJQ010000264.1 GCA_028680875.1 Eubacteriales bacterium | reverse complement strand
ATTTTAGTCAGTTTTTTAAACGGAGGGAAGGTTATCCTCCGGGTACATATAGATTGAACTCGTTCAGCTAAAGCTGAACATCACGCGTTTTTACGAAGTAAAATACGCATTGGACCTCGGTGGGGGACTCTACCCCCACCGAAGCAAGAATGAAGGTGCGTACCCACTGGAACGCACCACAAGCCTCGACCCGTTAATAAGGAACCCCCACTTATAGAAGTGGGGATCTTAGAATTTTGATCAACGTAAGAAATGTCTGAAAATATTAAAAACATGTCCTTTTCTCTAATTCTTATTGGAACGCCGTGTTGTATAATGAAAGTACAGAATATCCATAGGAAAAGGAGAATTGAATAATGTATTTTGTTGCGCAAAAAATTAATAAAATTCTTAAAGATTTAAAGAAATATATTTACCGGGATGTCCGTGCAATTACACTACATAAAATCGCCGTGGACGGGTTTGAAGCGAAAAAAATGCCCGATCCTGACTCAGATGTATGGAAGGATTTTTTAATTTCAGACAGGTGGGGAGGCATTGACACACACTGTTGGTTTATGGTCAGGTTTTGCATACCCGACGAATTTGATGGTAAGCCGGTGATCTATAGAGTGCTTACAGGGAGAGAAGGACAGTGGGATGCAACCAACCCGCAGTTTATGATCTATGTAAATGACAGGATGGTTCAAGGGTTAGATGTAAATCATCAAGAGATTCTGCTTACCGGATGTGCAAAGGCAGGGGATACATATACAATTGGCCTGTATGCTTATTCAGGGATGAATGAAGGGCTTTTTGAGCTGAAATCAAGTATTGCCGGCTTGGACACGGAGACAGAGAAGCTCTATTATCATATTAAAGTGCCTTACGATGTAGCAAGGTTGCTTGAAGAAGAGGATAAAAGACGTATTGATATCCTCAAGTTTTTAAATGAGGCCGTCGGAAAGCTGGATTTGCGAAAACCTTTTTCTAAGGAATATGACAGTTCGGTGTCATGTGCTGTTCAATATCTTGAAAAGGAGTTCTATGGCAGTTTCTGCGGCAAAGATAGTGTAACCGCCCTGGCTGTAGGTCATACCCATATAGACGTAGCCTGGTTATGGACTCTGGCTCAAACACGTGAAAAGGCGGCGCGAAGCTTCTCAACAGTACTGAATTTGATGAAGCAGTATCCTGAATATATTTTTATGTCCAGCCAACCTCAGCTCTACAAATTTGTTAAGGAAGATTACCCTGAAATTTATGAAGAGATAAGGATTATGGTTGAGGAGGGGCGATGGGAACCGGAAGGCGCCATGTGGCTGGAAGCGGACTGTAATTTAGCCTCCGGTGAGTCACTGGTAAGACAGGTGTTGTTTGGGACCAGGTTTTTTGAAAAGGAGTTCGGTGTAAAAAGTAAAATTTTATGGCTGCCTGATGTTTTTGGCTATAGCGCGGCATTACCTCAGATATTAAAAAAGTCTGGAATTGACTATTTCATGACTACAAAGATCAGCTGGAACGAATATAATAAAATGCCTTACGATACATTTATCTGGCGAGGTCTGGATGGCTCCGAGGTACTCACTCATTTCATTACGACTCAAGATTACGATTCAAAGCAGAATTCTTCTCACTATACCACCTATAACGGTAATTTGATTCCGTCACAGGTCATGGGTGCATGGAATCGCTACCAGCAGAAAGGAATAAATGATCAAGTGCTTATTTCCTTTAGTTATGGTGACGGAGGCGGTGGTCCTACAAAGGAGATGCTGGAAAATTCCCGAAGAATGGAGATGGGGATTCCGGGATGTCCAAAGGTTATACTTGGAAAGAGCATGGATTTTTTTACGAGGCTGGAGGAATCGGTGTCAAATAACCCATACCTGCCCCGATGGGTTGGAGAACTGTATTTGGAGTATCATAGGGGTACATATACTTCCATGGCTAGAAATAAAAAATACAACCGCAAAAGTGAGTTCCTTTACCAGGACGCAGAGCTGTTTTCTGTTATTAACTCATATGCCGCTCAAAATGGTGGATATCCTCGTGAAAGATTGAACAAAGGATGGGAGACTATTCTTCTTAATCAATTTCATGATATTTTGCCCGGTTCTTCTATCAAAGAGGTCTACGAAGACTCTAAAACACAGTACGTTGAGGTGCTTAAAGAAGGAGAGGAAATGCTTCGAAGTGCTACGGCTGGTATTGCATCAAATATTGCACTGGAAGAGGTATCGGTGGTTGTCACCAATCAGTTGGGATACTTAAGGACTGACATTGCTGAATTTCAACTTCCGCCAGGATATCAAAATGTAGAGGTGTGGGATAAAGACCGCCGGGTACCGCATCAATTGGTTGGTGAAACCAGTGTTATCTTTATGTGCGAAAACGTTCCCCCCAAGGGATACAAGGTTTTTACACTGAGATCTGTTTCTCCTGAGGTTTCGGATTCAAAAACGGGTGATGTTAGGGAACTGATTGCCTCCGGCATCCAGAATCAATATTTTCATATCCGATTTGATGAGCAAATGAATATTACATCAATTTTCGACAAGGCTAACGAACGCGAAGTATTAAAGCCTGGGGAGCGGGGGAATGTACTTCTTGCATTTGAAGACAGACCCCATAATTTTGATGCGTGGGATATCAACATTTACTATCAGGAAAAGAAATGGGAGATTAATGATGTTAAACATATTAGGATGCTTGAGGACGGTCCTGTTAGGACAGTGATAGAGGTTGAACGAAGGTTTCTGAACTCCACTCCGGTGCAAAAAATATGTTTG
>JAQUJQ010000263.1 GCA_028680875.1 Eubacteriales bacterium | reverse complement strand
CTTAATGGCGGCAGAAGCTTATAACGAGTTAAGTCAGACACAAACAGCCTGGTCCCTTCTGAATAGTGTACGAGGCAGAGCGGGTGCCACGGAAATAACATCTGCAAACTACGGAGATTTATTGAAAGCTCCCAAAGTATATAATCTCCCATTTATAGATGACATGACTGAAGCAGGTAAATTCCGGACTGCACTTTATTGGGAAAGAGGCTTCGAACTCGCATTTGAAGGTCAAAGAAAATATGATTTAATAAGGTGGGGAATTTTAAAGGAAGCATTAGTTTTGTTTAATGAGAAAACTGATTCAAATGTAAAGGACCGTTATCCGGCAGGAATCAATTTCATAAAAGGAAAACATGAACTATTTCCAATCCCCTTAGACGAATTACAGGTAAACCCGAAATTGGAAGGAAAAAATAATCCGCAATATTAATAACAGATACCACAACCTCATTAACCTCCCTTTCTTCGGGAGGTTAGTGGGGTTTGGTACTCCCCGTTAGAAACAAAATAACCCTTTCACGATAAATTATAACCCGTGAATTAAACAAATTGAAACGTGAAACATATTCTAGCTATATCCTTTCTGTTTATATCTATCGTCCAGATGTTTGCGGGCGAAGACCGCTTTTTTTTTGAAAATATCGGATTAAATGAAGGATTATCTAATAGTACCGTTATTTCAATTATTCAGGATAAAGACGGTTTAATCTGGTTCGCAACTTTTGACGGATTGAACAAATATGACGGGTATACGATTAAAGTATACCGTCACGAAGAAGGAAACAACAACTCTCTGCTGAGCAACTCTACCAGGCAACTGTTTATAGATAGCGAAAATACCCTGTGGATAGGCAGCAACGACGGCTTATCCAAATATGTTCATGAGAAGGATCTCTTCGAAAACTACACAAACGATATTGACCGGGATAAACTGAAAATCAATTCAATAATTGATTTCAAAAACAACAGCCTCCTGCTGGGAACCGATAATGGCCTATATCTCTTTGATAAGGACACAAAAACGTTTGAGAGATTTTCAGGAACAAGTGACCCGGAAATCCAGGTATTATCGCTTATAAACACAGGGGATAATATAATTATGGGAACCGATCAGGGATTATATAAATACGAAAAAGATAAGAATAGCTTTTCTCTTTTCTCCGACACCCTGAAAAATTGTAGAATACAAGCAATCCTTCCAAAAAAGAATGATCAAATATGGGTGGGAACAGAAGGTTCCGGACTTTTTTTGATCAATATTCATACGGGAGAGATGCTGAAAAATTACCAGAATAATCCCCTTGATAAAGAATCTCTTTGCTCAAATTTTGTGCGAACCTTACTTACCAATACGGAAAATAGATTAGGGATCGGTACATTTCATGGTCTGAGCCTTTTAAATGAGGATACAGGAAAATTCTACAATTACTATAGCGATCCGTTTGATGAAACCTCTATCTCACAAAACTCCATTCGATCAATCATCCAGGATTCACAGGGAGGTGTTTGGTTAGGAACATACTATGGAGGGGTAAACTATTATCATCCGCAAAGAAATCAGTTCTTTCATATCAAGCAAAGTTCAATGAACAATTCGCTAAACGACAGAATTATAAGCGGGATCATCGAAGAAGACAATGGCAGGATATGGATAGGGACAAACGACAATGGCATCAATGTATATGATCCAAACCACAATGTATTTACACATATCACAAAAGAAAACAATACAAACATTCTCTCAAATAACATCAAATCACTCCTCCTGTCGCATGACAATCAACACATTTATGTCGGATCTCATGGCGGCGGCCTCACTAAAATTGATAAAAAGACCTTAAAGGCTTTCGACATGAAACTACCGGATAAAGATATATATTCCCTGGCTTATGATTTAAACAACGACATATGGGTAGGCACATTAAAGGGACTTTTTAAGTTAAAAGAGAAAGAGGGTACCGTGACAGAAATAGATATCAGCAGACTATCTTCCCTGCAAATACTCTATGTGGCAGTTGACAGCAACAACAGACTATGGATAGGAGGGGATAAATCTCTTGCTTGTTTATCTGTCGATGACAATCATCTGATCGAATTCAATGATACCTTCCGACAGGTTAAAATCAATTGTATCGTAGAAGATTCAAAGGAAAATATCTGGATAGGTACCAACAACGGAATATATAAGTATCTCGGAGATGAAAAATTCACCCGTTATGCGGAGAAAGACGGCTTGTCCAATAATATGGTTTGCGGCATCGTGGAGGATTCTCTGGGCTTCCTATGGATTAGCACGTACTATGGAATCAACAGATTTGACCCGGCTCACTCCACATTTCGTACATATCTGCAGACCGACGGCCTCCAGTTTCAACAATTTAACAATTACTCATTTTGCAAAACCAAAGCGGGCAGACTGTACTTCGGCGGGATTGATGGAATCATAACCTTCATGCCTGAAGGACTGAAAAATAACCCTTTCTCCCCTCGGCCCATTATCACGGAATTGAATGTCCAGAATAAAATCATAACTCCTTCTGAAAATGGCATATTAGAAAAGAACATCCTCCATGCCGATAAAATCGTTCTGAGATCAGATAGAGCGACTTTTTCCTTACGTTTTGCGGTACCAAATTATCTTTCCGGCAAACACAATACCTTTAAATATAAATTGGAAGGATACGACAAAGAATGGATCATCAGTTCGGAAAATCGTTTTGCATCTTATTCCAACCTGCCCCACGGTAAATATACATTTCAGTTACAATCTGCCAATAATGAAGGTCAATGGAGTGAT
>JAQUJQ010000034.1 GCA_028680875.1 Eubacteriales bacterium | reverse complement strand
GCGTTAACATTGGCGGGTTTACAACGTCACCGGCAGAGGTGACTGTAATCAAACAAATGGAACGATTCGCTATTGTTGAAATTAAAATCCATGAAGGTAAGAACCGGCAGATTCGAAAGATGTTTGCAGTTGTTGGCAATAAGGTCCTTGATTTAGATCGAATTGCCATCGGGGATTTGTATTTAGGACATCTAATGGTTGGCCATTATCGGAAACTAACAAAAGAGGAAATCGAATATTTGAAAAATCAATAGATACCGTTTATGAACGGCGCAGTACCGCGCCGTTCAGATTTCTGCCATTTATTTTCTTTTTAGATGCTTAGGTACGACACAGATACCTTCACCTTTACAAACTACAACGGGCTCTTCCAAGAAATCGGCCGCTGAAGGACTAATATCAGTTCTGGCAGAGGTGACCTTGCGAGCTTCAAATTTCATTTTTCTGGATGTGTTTCCCATCTCATAGATTTCGCCATAGACTTCGATGAAATCCCCGGCGAAGACAGGGGCAAGGAATTGTATGTCACTATACTTTAAAAACAGTCCTTCGTCACCGTCTGCTTTAATCAACAGCTCAGTAGCGACATCTCCAAATAAGTGAACCATATGAGCTCCGTCGACGAGATTTCCGCCATAATGGACATCCTTATAGGACATTCTGACTCTTAATGTTGAAGTTATTTTTTCCATCGTTATCTCCTTTTCTGGTACAGATTTTATTTTCCATATATAGTATGGTTATTCTATCAAAAATAAGTTGCAAATACTATGCCAATGAGTTATGCTAAAATAAATTGAAAAGTGAACCGTTTTAGAATCACCAATTATTAACGGAGGTAATATATGTTCAATCGCTATGGAGCTAATCGGGTTTTAGAGCCCAAATATGTCATTTCTACTTCTGCATGGAAAGTGGATAATAATAGGGAAATACAATCCAATGAAATTCGGGTTTCCATTCGAAAGCTTCATATTGAGAATACCAGCTTCAAACAGATTTGTATTGAAGCCAATAATGATCCCGAGAGAATCAAAGAACGGATTATGGACATTGTCATTCGGAGGGGGAAGCTACATAATCCTGTTACCGATACAGGTGGCGTGTTATATGGAGTGGTGGAGGAAATTGGTGCTGATTATAATAATAAGAAGGGACTAAAGGTTGGAGATGAGGTGGTCTGCAATGCTTCTTTAGCTGCCATTCCACTTTATATAAGCCATATTACACGGATTGATATGGCTTATTCTCAGTTGGATGCAGAGGGTTATGCCATTTTGTTTGATGAATTTCCTGTTGTGAAACCACCTGAAGGGATTCCAATTAATCTTTTACTTTTTGCATATGATGAATCCGGGACTCTCTATGCTGTCAGTGAGGCTGCGAAGGGGAAAACCCGGTTTTTAGTGGTAGGTAACAATTTATTGACCAATATGTTTTTTGGTTATGTAGCCAGAAAGGCTGCCGGTCCAAGGGCTCAAATCGTCTGTCTTTTTGATAAAAAATCTGAAATCATGTTTAAAGGTAAATCGATAGACATCTTACTGGAAAACATATTTTCAGAAATCCATTATGTAAATATTTTACGGCCGGTAGAATGCCTTCAGAGACTCAATGCAGAAGGCCTTTACGATATGAGCATCAATTGTGCGGATATTCCCGGCGCAGAGACCATCAACATTTTGGCTACCCGCTACGGCGGTACTGTATTTTTCGCCAATCTAATTAATAATTATAACATTGCTCTTTATATTACAGAATCCATTTCCCGACAGCTGACTATTCGCAATGCCGAAGGGTATTTGGAGGAATATGATGAGTTTGATATTCAGATTGTCAGGGAACTGGCTCCTTATTTAGAAAAGGCAACCGTCGTTGAGCATAAAGTTGAGGATAATGTAGACTACCCTCTGGGCCGATCCAGCAAAAGCCTGGAACTGTCAGGCTATAGAAAGAGTCTGGTAGAGGACTTTATCTGTGAAAGCAGGGCTATGGCACTGGTTCTTGATGAAATATTGAGTGTGGCAAAATATGATTGCAACGTATTGATTATAGGGGAGACGGGAGTAGGAAAAGAGAAAGTGGCTTCTATTATTCAGAAGAACAGCAGCAGAAGGATGCAGCCATTTGTTAAACTAAATTGTGCCTCCATTTCTCCGAATCTTATTGAGTCCGAGCTGTTCGGTTACGAAAAAGGTTCTTTTACCGGTGCCAATATTACAGGAAAGAAGGGTTATTTCGAACAGGCAGACCATGGAATCATTCTCCTTGATGAGGTGGGCGAATTGCCTTTGGATATCCAGGCAAAGCTTCTTCGCGTTATCCAGGACGGAGAGTTTTATCGAGTGGGAGGGAGCAGACCTATCAAAACGAATGTACGGATAATTTCTGCTACCAACCGGAATCTAGAAGAAGCGGTAGATAAAAAAAGGTTTAGAAGAGACCTTTATTATCGTTTAAACGTGTTTCCTATCCGTGTTCCTTCTCTGTCGGAACGCCGGGCTGAAATCCCCGTTTTAATTACCTTTTTTCTAAATAAATATGGCGAAAAATTCTCCATCAACCGTACAATTTCCGAAGATGCGGTGGATTACCTGAAAGGCTGTGACTGGCCCGGAAACATAAGGGAGTTGGAGAATGTAGTTCAACGGCTTCTCATTACGGCTAAGGGTGAAAGCATTACAGTATATGATGTGATGAAGGAACTGCATACAGATTTATTCGAACGAGTAAACCTGGAGGGCAAAGGTGACCTCCTTGACGATGGAAAGGAATTGAATTTAAATTATATGATGGACAATTTTGAGAAAAACATTATCAAGCATGCTTATGAAAAGTACGGCTCATCGCGGAAAGCCGCAAAGGCCATTGGTATAAGCCAAACCCAGATGATACGAAAGAAAAATAAGTATAATATATAAAACATACATAAAATATGAACACAAAACGGTTCACTCTATCAACGGATTGAACCGTTTTTGTTTTGATTATTGTTATTTTCAATCATAATAACAGTATTACAAATTGGCATCATACTTGCTCTATTTAGTTATGAATGCAATTGACAGCTTCAGCGTAGAATAAAAAACATGACTGGAACAATAAAAGCATTACTTAAACAACACTTTTATTGTATGACAAGAGGAGGAAAAAATAATGAAAAAAGGATGCCCTTATGGCACTCATCGGGTATTGGAGCCCAAAGGAGTGCTGCCACAGCCGGCTGAAAAAATCGATAACACTATGGAAATTTACGATAATGAAATTCTAATTGATGTACAGACCTTAAATATCGATTCGGCCAGTTTTACTCAGATTGAAAAACAAGCAAATGGTGACGTAGAAGAGATCAAGAAGATCATGATGGGCTTGGTTCAAAAGCAAGGAAAGCATAAGAATCCGGTAACAGGTTCGGGAGGTATGCTAATCGGGACTGTCAAAGAAATCGGACTGGCTTTGAAAGGGAAAACAGATTTAAAGATAGGCGATAAGCTGGCTACTTTAGTTTCCTTATCTTTGACACCTTTGGTCATTGACGAAATATATGCAGTACGGCCTGACATTGATCAGGTGGATATCAAGGGCCAGGCGATTCTTTTTGAAAGTGGAATCTATGCTGTGCTTCCGGATGATATGCCTGAAAACTTGGCACTTTCAGTATTGGATGTCGCCGGCGCACCGGCTCAGGCAGCCAAATTAGTCAAACCGGGCGATACGGTGATTGTTATCGGCGGTGGCGGGAAATCCGGTCTTTTATGTCTATATGAAGCAAAGAAGAGAGCAGGGGTCACCGGTAAAGTAATATGCATCGGTGGCAGTGATAAGAGTACAAACAGAGCAAAAAATCTAGGGCTGGCTGATGAATATTTTGCTGCAAATGCTACAGATGCCATTTCTATTTATAATAAAATTATGGACCTTACCAATGGTAAATTAGCAGATTTGGTGATTAACTGTGTTAATATCCCCAATACAGAAATGGCAAGCATTTTAGCATGCAAAGAGGGAGGCACGGTGTACTTCTTCAGTATGGCAACCAGCTTTACAAAAGCAGCTTTAGGTGCAGAAGGTGTTGGCAAGGATGTAAATATGATCATCGGAAACGGCTATACCAAAGGCCATGCAGCCATTGCTCTGCAGGTTCTCAGAGAATCAAAACCCTTAAGGGAACTCTTTACGGAAATGTACGCTTAATTCAGTACGTATTTCAATGTTTTAAAAGGAGAGTGCAATATGGGTAGAAAGTGGAAGGATATTGCCATTTGGAAGGACGTATCTAACGAACAATGGTACGACTGGAAATGGCAAGTAGAAAACCGAATTACCTCAGTGGATCAATTAAAAAAAATTATCAATTTAACCCCTAAGGAAGAAAAAGATATCGGAGAGGTTGTAAAAAATTTCAGATTGGGAATAACTCCGTATTTTGCATCCTTAATGGATCCAAACGACCCCAGATGTCCGGTTCGCATGCAGGCGGTTCCCGTATTGGCAGAGACCCATCGCAGTGAAGCCGATATGTTGGATCCACTTCATGAAGATGAGGATTCTCCTGCACCGGGCCTGACACATAGATATCCGGACCGGGTATTATTCCTTATCACGGATCAGTGCTCCATGTATTGCAGACACTGTACCAGAAGAAGACTGGCCGGAGAAACCGATGCGGCCAGAAGTATGGATGATATCAATAAGTGCATCGAATATATCCGAAAGACTCCCGTGGTCAGGGATGTACTCCTGTCAGGTGGAGATTGCCTTCTGGTTGACGATGATGTACTTGAATACATTATCGTTGAATTGAGAAAGATCCCACATGTTGAAATCGTAAGATTAGGCTCGAGGACTCCAGTAGTAATGCCTATGAGGATTACCGACAATCTGGTAAATATGCTGAAGAAGTACCACCCCATCTGGCTGAACACACACTTCAACCACTCAAAGGAGATGACTCCTGATGCAATGGAAGCCTGTCGGAAACTGGCTGATGCGGGTATTCCCCTGGGCAACCAGTCCGTATTGCTGCGTGGAGTAAACGATTGTCCTCACATTATGAGAGATTTGGTTCACGATTTGGTTAAAAACCGAGTAAGACCATACTATATTTATCAATGTGATCTTTCTTTAGGAATTGAACACTTTAGAACTAAGGTATCAAAAGGTATTGAAATCATTGAAGCATTGAGAGGCCACACATCCGGTTATGCAGTACCCACTTTTGTTGTGGACGCTCCCGGAGGCGGCGGAAAGACACCGGTTATGCCTCAATATGTAATTTCACAGTCACCCGATAAAGTTATCCTCAGAAACTATGAGGGTGTCATTACAACATATACCGAACCTAAGGACCTTCCGGAAATTGAGTGTACCTGTGATTATTGTACAGGGAAGAAGAGCTATCATTACGAAGGAGTCGCAGGATTGATTCAAGGTGAAAGACTATCTTTGGAACCACAAGATTTACTAAGACATAAGCGTAATAAATAAAAGGAGAAATAATATGGGTTTTCTGAGCCGGCTTTCCTCGGAATACAAAAGAATATCAATTGTAGGCATGGCGAAGAATGCGGGAAAGACAACAACACTCAATCATCTCATTGAGGAAGCTATGGATGAAGGTATGGTATTGGGTATCACATCTACCGGAAGGGACGGAGAGAATACTGACCTGGTTACCGGAACAGAAAAACCGAAAGTGTATTTGGATTCCGGCACCATTGTATCGGTGCCGGTACAATTGTACGATCTGTCGGATGCAGGCCTGGAAATATTACGGATGACTCGTTATTCCACAGCTTTAGGGCAAGTAATGCTATGTCGTGTGGTGGAAAGTGGTTATGTCCAAGTGGCGGGGCCGGTAAATACGGTAGATCATAAAAAAATGTGTGATGAAATGATAGATCTGGGTGCGGAACTGATCCTAATAGACGGAGCCGTAGATCGTAAATCCATTGCAGGGCCCGGCACGTCGGATGCAATCGTCCTTGCTACAGGAGCGGTTCTCTCCAGAAACTTAAAGAAGGTAGTGGAGGAAACCCTTCATATTGTGGGACTGTATCAATTGCCAAGAGTACCCGATGGGAGCTTGCGAAAGAGAATTGAAGCAGGTGCTGTAAAAGAGAAAATTATGCTTATAAAAGGCGAAGAAACTCGGATGCTTGAATTAAAAACCAGTTTGACTGCCGGAAAATTTTTAGACGAGTCCATCGATGAAGGGACAGGATGGGTTTATTTACCGGGTGCAATGACACAAGGCGTTATCGATGACATTCACCCGGCCAAATTAAAGCAAATATCTTTTGTACTTAAGGATCCGACTAAAATTTTCATTGGAGCCACTTCATGGCAGCAACTTAGAAAACGAGGGCTTAAGGTTTTTGTGTTAGAAAATATTAAAATTGCAGCAATAACGGTAAATCCCTATGCACCTTCCGGCTATTCCTTTGAACATAAGGACTTACTGACTGCTATGCAGAAAGCAGTGGGAAATATACCTGTTATTGACGTAAAAAGCGTGTTCTAAGCACATGGATTAGGAGAATACAATGCAACTATCCAATTCTAAAACAAAAAATGAAATCGGATTTGATCATGTTGTTAATAACATCAACGTGGTTACACCCTTTGGGAAAAGAAGGATTAAGGAAATACAGCCTTTTATGCCGGGGGATGAAGGATACTTAGAACATACATTATCCCAACTTGAGGTCACCTTGGACATGGTTGAGCGAGAACCACGAAAGGTGGATATCCTTAGAGAGGTCTTTATGGAGATGAAGGACAATACCTTCACCATAGCGCATAGTGCAAACAATATTCTAACTGTGGTCGAACTCTTTGAGATTAAAACTTTACTTCTGCAAATGACGGCAATCAGGGATAATCTTATCTCCTCGACTATTCCACTGCCTGAAGAGTTTCAACTACATGATCTCTTAGAGCTTTTAAACGTGTTAGATCCGGGTAAAGATCGCTTAAATACCTTTTATATTTATGATGTTTTCTCTGAAAAGTTAACTCTTCGCAGAAGAGAAAAACGTAAAATAGAATTGGATCTAAGAAAAGTTCAAAAAGAGCGGCGTAGGAAGGTCGAAGCAGACTATGGCATATCTATGACACCGAAATTTGAACTTCCGGTTTCCAAGGCAGATAGAGCCCTTATTGAAAAAGTGAAAGCCATTCCTGAGCTAATGTTATCAGAAGAAGATTATATAACAGCCACCTTTACATTGAAGAGGGATGAGACGGTTGATCTTTTTCAAATGGCTTTGGATGAAATTAATGAAGCCATTGATGAAGAGGAATTGGCGGTGCAAAAAAAATTATCCGGTAGGATTGCTTCCTACCGCAGCCTGCTCGAAGAAAACTGTAATCGAATCGGTGAATTGGATTTTAATCTTGCAAAAGCCCTCTATGCTAAAGAAAACCATTGCGTTAAACCGGACATCACAACAGAATACTTGATTGAAATTAACGAGGGCAGGCAGTTGGTCGTAGAAGAAATTTTAAAGCGTAAAGGGAAGGCTTTCTGCCCTGTAACTATTGACCTCAAAGAAGGCGTTACCTGTATAACCGGGGCAAATATGGGGGGAAAAACCGTCACACTAAAATTGGTGGGTTTATGTGCCATGCTGGCTCAACATGGCTTTTTCGTACCTTGTAGTCAGGCAAAGATCGGGTTGTCAAGCTATATCCATATTCTTATCGGTGACAGCCAGAATTTACAGCGAGGTTTATCCAGCTTTGGAAGTGAAATGGAGGAGCTTAGGGTAATGCTGGAAAAAAGTAAGGACCGTACCCTTCTTCTATTTGATGAATTGGCCAGCGGGACAAATCCGGCAGAAGGTCTTGCACTGACCAAGAGCCTGGTTGATTATCTGGATAAAAAGCCCTATATCAGTTTAATTACCACTCATTTTGATCATATAACCGGAATGGGTGTTGTTCGAAACCTTCAGGTACGCGGGTTAGCAGATGCAAATTTTCAAAATCTGGCCAGGGAAATCAGGTATGCGAACAAGAGAGAAAGAATTGAAGTTATCGGAAAATATATGGATTACCGATTATTCGAGGTGGATAAAGATCAAGAAATCCCAAAGGATGCTTTAAATATTGCAGGAATGTTGGGGATAAGCAGTGAAATAATAGAAAAAGCTAAAAAATATATGGAGGATCGAAATCATGAAAAGTAAATTAAATTTAGATCCCAAAGTCATTGATAGTGCCAGATCTTGTGCAGCAAGAATTGCAGAAGAAATGCAAACCTTTATTGACAGGCATACTACTGTCAGTACAGAGAGAACAGTAGCGAGACTTTTGGGCATTGATGGAGTCGACGACGTGGATACTCCACTGCCTAACGTAGTGGTAGATGTAATCAAAGACGGAGGCGGCCTTCCCAGGGGAGCGGCATATTGGATTGGCAATGCGATGATTCAAACCGGCCTTACTCCTCGGGAGATTGGAGAAAGGGTCGGAAACGGGCAATTAGATATCGTAAAATTACCAATAGCTTCAATTACAGAAGTTAAAAAGAAGATTATACCTGTCGTATTAGAATCATTAGATAAAATTAAAATACAGACTAAGAAAAGAGAACAATATCTTGAAACCCTTGGTGAAGGAAAACAACCTTATTTATATGTCATTGTAGCCACGGGCAATATTTATGAGGACATCGTACAAGCAAAGGCGGCGGCAAAACAGGGAGCTGACATTATTGCAGTTATAAGAACCACAGCCCAGAGCTTGTTGGATTATGTACCTTACGGCCCTACAACAGAAGGCTTTGGAGGTACCTATGCAACTCAGGAAAACTTTAAACTCATGCGGCAGGCGTTGGATGAGGTTGGCGAAGAAGTAGGCCGTTATATTCGGCTTTGTAACTACAGTTCAGGTATGTGTATGGCTGAAATAGCAGCTATGGGGGCCATCGAACGTTTAGATGTTATGCTTAACGATGCTCTTTACGGAATTTTGTTCCGTGACATTAATATGAAGAGAACTTTGGTAGATCAATATTTCTCCAGGATTATTATAGGGTATGCCGGTATCATTTTCAATTCGGGTGAAGATAACTACTTGACGACAGCGGACGCTTTTGAGGAAGCTCACACAGTATTGGCTTCTCAATTCATAAACGAACAGTTTGCGGTTCTAGCCAATATTCCTGAAGAACAGATGGGTCTTGGACATGCTTTTGAGATGGATCCGGACATCGAAAATGGTTTCTTATATGAACTTGCTCAGGCGATAATGGCTCGGGAGATTTTTCCAAAGGCCCCTCTTAAATATATGCCGCCTACGAAATTCATGACCGGGAATATCTTTAAAGGCCATATACAGGATGCTCTGTTTAATTTTATAGCTGTTTGGTCCGGACAATCACTTCAGCTTTTAGGTATGCCAACAGAAGCCATTCATACACCTCATCTTCAGGATCGTATGCTTTCTATCGAAAATGCCTCCTACATTTTTAATAATGCGAGAGGAATTGGCGATGAAGTGGAGTTCAAAAAGGATGGATTGATTCAGTCCAGGGCACAAAAAGTTTTGGCCAAAGCAGATCGCTTACTTCACGAAATTGAAAAGGAAGGACTTTTTTCTACAATTGAAAAAGGAAAGTTTGGCGGCGTAAAGAGGCCAAGAGATGGCGGAAAGGGCTTGGAAGGAGTTTGTGTCAAGGATGAACATTACTTCAATCCCTTCATTCCGCTCATGCTGGGAGGTGAAAAATAATGAACAACGGGAATACAACTGCAACCACAAAAGTTGATCTGACAAAGGTAAAACCTTATGGAGACACATTAAATGACGGTATGATGCAGCTTTCCTTTACCCTGCCAATTCCTTACGGGGAAGAAGCTAATGAGTCTGCAAAAATTCTAGCAAAAAAAATGGGCCTTGATGAACCTAATGTAGTTTATTCGACAGACTTAGGAATAGGATATACCTATTTTGTCGTCTATGGCAAGTGTCAGCATACAGTAGATTACACCACCATTCGAGTGCCCAAGGTAGATGTGGAAGTCATGGACAGATTGGAATGTGAAAAATATATAGAAGAGAACATCAAAAGAGATATCGTACTTGTAGGTGCCTGTACAGGCACAGATGCCCATACCGTAGGTATTGATGCGATTATTAATATGAAAGGTTTTCATGGCCATTTCGGTTTGGAACGGTTTAAAGGTATCGAGGCCATCAACATGGGAAGCCAGGTCCCCAATGAAGCTTTGGTAGCGAAGGCCATCGAAGTGAAGGCCGACGCCATCCTGGTATCTCAGATTGTGACACAGAAGGATGTTCACATTAAAAACTTAACTGAATTAGTTGAACTAATGGAGGCGGAAGGTATTCGGAACAAGGTTATACTTGCTTGCGGAGGCCCCAGGATTTCCCACGAGTTGGCTCAGGAGCTGGGATACGATGCAGGCTTCGGTTCTAATACCTACGCAGAACATGTAGCCTCTTTCGTGTTAACTGAAATGGTAAAGAGGAAGATGATCTAATAGAGAAAGGATTGTGATTAGTATGATTGATAAAATCAAAACGGCAGATGAAGCTGTAGCGATTATCCCGGATGGCGCCAGCATTATGGTAGGCGGTTTCATGTCCTGTGGGACACCGGAAATCCTAATCGATGCCCTGGTTCGAAAAAATGTAAAGAATTTGACTATCATCTGTAACGATGCAGGGGTGCCGGGAAGAGGAGTTGGCAAATTGTTAACTAATGGGCAGATCAAGACTTTAATCGCTTCGCATGTCGGACTGAACCCGGAGGTGGCTCATAGAATGAATACCGATGTGGAAGAAGATAAGTTGGAATGCATTTTGGTTCCACAGGGAACCCTGGCAGAACGAATTCGTTCCGGAGGGGCAGGATTGGGCGGATTCTTGACACCTACCGGTGTAGGTACCATCGTAGCGGAAGGAAAGCAAATCATCAATGTTGAAGGGAAAGATTATCTTCTGGAAATGCCTTTAAAAGCAGACTTTGCCTTTATACGGGGCAGTGTTACCGATACTTTTGGAAATACTACATACAACGGGACCACCCAAACGTTTAATCCTATGATGGCAACAGCGGCGGATTATGTAATAGTAGGAGCTTGTGAGGTTGTAGAACTTGGAGAAATCCATCCCAACAATGTGGTAACTTCAGGGATTTTCGTAGATGCAATTGTAGGAGGTGAAACCCCATGGCAGATATAAAGGAAATCATAGCAGCAAGAGTTGCTAAGGAATTAAAAGATGGAGACGTAGTAAACTTGGGCATTGGTCTTCCCACCATGGTGGCCAATTTTCTACCCGAGGATGTTGATATCATTCTCCAATCAGAAAATGGCATCATGGGAATGGGGCCTGCAGCAGAACCGGGAAAAGAAGATGTCGACATCATCAATGCGGGAGCCCAGTATGTAACAGTAAACACCGGAGCTATGTTCTTCGACAGCGCAACCTCGTTTGGAATCATTCGGGGTGGTCATGTGGACGCTACTATTTTAGGAGCCTTGCAAGTAGATAAACATGGAAATTTAGCTAACTGGATTGTTCCCGGAAAGATGGTGCCGGGTATGGGTGGTGCCATGGATCTGGTTGTAGGAGCCAAGAAAGTTATTATTGCGATGCAACATACTCAAAAGGGAAGACATAAAATTTTAGACGAATGTACATTGCCTTATAC
>JAQUJQ010000033.1 GCA_028680875.1 Eubacteriales bacterium | reverse complement strand
GTCACCTATTATACATTTGAAGCAGAGGCATCTGATAAAGAAAGCTCGATAATTTGGGATATCGGTGGGTATCGATTCACAGTCAGTGGGCAATTGCCTACCGAAGAGCTTTTAAAAATCGCAGAATCTGTTAAATAAATTTTATAAATTTAAAAAATACCTGTATAGATTTCTTCTTCTCGTTCGTTAATATTATAGGAGGGTAAATTTACCACCTATAACATTACCAAGAGAGGAAGTGAAAGAAATGAAAAAAACTTTTCTGTCGGCAATCGTAAGCATCTGCCTCATATTTTGTGTGAGCGTGCCTGCGGTTGCTTTTGCGTCCGCTGGGGACAATCTATACGAGCCCCAATGGGCCAATGTGTCTAGCATTTTTTTGACCATGAACTACAGTGGGGGAGCTGTAAACTGGACAGGCGAAATTAACGGGTACTCCGGAACCACAAAGATTTCCGCCACATTTACATTGGAAAAAAGGAATTCCAGTGGGAAATATGAATATGTCGATTCATGGGCGGCCAACTCCACAAAGACATATTTGTATAAAGCGGCAAGTAAGACTGCTGCCAAGGGAACTTACCGACTGAGCGTGACTGCTACTGTCACAGGATCAGCAGGAACGGAGACGGTGACAGACTCGCTTGTTAAGACACTTTAACGAAAGGCTTGATGGGTATATCGATATACTTTATGTAGACCAGGAAGTGATTCTAAAGAGAAGGAAATAAATGAAATATTAAACTCAAAAGATCTGAAAGTTGATCAAATAAGAAGTTTTTTTAGAATCTTATCACAAATACCGATTAGGAACGTTATTATTAGGAAGGTATAACACTAACAATGCTAGGAGGATCCATATGGCAAATGCACCGCTCATTGAATTCAAGGCACTTACTGTACTAATTATACTAGTTGTTTTTATCGTCATACCTGTCATGGTTGGAACTTATGTGTATCGCGACGCTGTGCGGCGCAAGATGAATGCGACGATTTGGGCTTTAATTGCGTTATTAACACCCTTTCTTGCAGGTTTCATCGTTTATTTAATTGTACGGCATAAAAATAAAATCAACATGTCCAAATTGCGGGTTCCTACGAGACAGATTAGATAGACTGCCCTAAATACGCCACTTCATTGAGCGAATGAAGGATGTGATGCTAATGATTCAAAAAAAGTTATTTCTCGGAAAGAAGTAAAATACTTAGGAGGAAAAAATGAAAAAATTAATAAGTATTGTAATATGTGCTCTACTGCTTGTGGGTAACATGGCAATATCCTTCGCGACAGACAACGAGAATTATGAAATTAATGATGTAGGTACATTTAAAGAAATATTAAATGAGATATCTGATGCATCAGAAATAGAAATTGACATTGAAGCTTTTGAGCCTACACCGGAGCACATGCAATTATTAGCTATAACAAATCCCAAAGTAGTTAATGAGTTTATAGAGCAAAAAACTGAGGATGCAATGAATTCCTTGAGAAATATCGAATTTTCTATGGACATGGATAAAGGTGAATTTTATCGCGAAGAGGCTGTTGATATCGGTGACAATTGTTGGGTAGTAGTAAAGATGGGAGATTTTTCAACGTCTCCTGTACCGCTTAATCAAAGTGGGTTTGAGACAGGGTGGGTTAAGTACGGCTCACGAGTTTGTTGGTCTGAAGTGTCACAAATATGGATGATTGGGTCTGGATCTGTCAGGATGAATACCTATTACACTGCTAGCTCTAATGGTATTACAATTAATAACGTAGACTACAGTTATGCTGGATATAATGCGACAGTTTCTGAAGTTGGTGGCACTACTATATCACCAAGGTCTGCAACTTCATTTGGAAGTACCGCTATATCACGACAGAATTTTTCGATTACTGCCGGTATACCTGTACCAATCCAAAATACTTACATGATGATCCATAATCTGAAATATCTTGATAAAGATTATTTAAATGATGAGATACATCGATCTTTTTCCTGGGAATGGAAATCATAAAGCAATAAAGTATTTGCAATACAGGAGAAAAGGCACAAACTGGACGGTCTTGTTGCTTAGGGAGATAAGGTGGCAGGGGTGTAACACACGCACCCCGCCACCTTTGCCACAAATTGCGGGGTTTCTGGTTCTATTCGAGGTTCTGGTAACGCAGCTGCATATTTGTATAAAGCGGCAAGTAAAACTGCTGCCAAGCCGAAATAATATAAATTATCTGAACCTTAATGATGGAAAAGTCAGTATTTTATTTCATTATTCAGATGAACATTATAATAACGTGATCCTTATCCCGATTGGAAACCGAAGAGTATCCTTTACTACTTCCGTAAAAGGCAATATCTATTCTAATTCGAAAACCCTTATTTTCCATATAGATTCAAAGGAAAAAGAGACTGTTACAATATTATTTGAAGGCAATGAGATTCTTTAGGACAATTTTATATATAGTAGATGGCTATATTTATAGGCCGGTTCGTGTTTATATATACACAAAATCTTATGGCGGGGATAGACTAGTTATTGTTTATTTCCCCAGGACAATGGGACGGATGAGTTTTCTTAACACAATATACAAGCACACCTATTAAGCAAAATAGAGGCCTTATTAACACAAGACACTCTATTTTGCTTTTCCGTATTCAGTTTGCTTCTCTTAAATTGTCTTTATGACACGGTGGACTTTTCTTATCTTTCTTTTTATGCCGAATACAAGTTATTGGTTTGGTATTCGGGGTCACAGGTTGCATCAATACCCAAATCTTTTAGTGTTTGATCATCCCGATCACTTAGGATTGCGGTACAGTGAGCCTTACATCCTTTTAACAGCAGTAACTTTTCAACTGCCACCTGGGCAGAGGGATTAGTAGTAGCCGATATGGTCAAGGCCGTCAGGACCTCCTCACAGTTTAATGAGGATTTTTCATGTTTTAAAATGTCTGTTTTCAGATGTTGAATAGTCTGGAGTACTGCAGGTGAAATCAAATGAATTTCATCCGCAATGCCGGAAAAGATTTTGATGGCATTGAGTATGGCTGCTGCAGCGGCTACCATTCTTCTGGAACTTCTGCCGGTGATAATGGAGCCATCGGGCAATTCTAAAGCCATAACAACCACATTTTCGTATCTCGAATCTAAGGAACGTTTATACTCTAAATATTCCCTTGCAGGAAGAACTACTGATCGATCTTCTAGTTTCAAATTCAGTTCATCCAGAAGGAGTTTGGATTTGGCTACAGATTCTTCATTGATGATCCCCTTTTTATAATCGCAAAGAGCAATGAGGTAACGGCGTATAATCTCCTGGCAGGCAGCCTGCCTGCAAATTTCATCATCTATGATACTGAAGCCTGCCCGATTTACGCCCATGTCGGTGGGCGACAAGTATTCTGACGGTTCCCCTGTAATTTTTTCTATAATTCTTCTAAGTACGGGGAATACTTCCATATCCCTGTTATAATTGACGGCAGAATGACCGTAAGCCTCCAAGTAGAAGGAGTCGATCATAGTCACGTCCTTTAAATCAACCGTAGCCGCTTCATAAGCCATGTTCACCGGATGTTTCAAAGGCAGATTCCAGATTGGAAAGGTTTCATATTTAGCATAACGAGCTGTACGGTTACGTTTGTATTCATGATAGAGCTGAGAGAGACAGGTTGCCAGTTTTCCGCTGCCCGGTCCGGGCCCATTGACTAAAACCAAAGGCTTGGTTACTTCGATATAGGGATTGACACCATAGCCTTCTTCACTGACTATGGTTTCCACATCAGTAGGATAGCCCTTTGTAATAAAATGCTTGTAGGTTTTTATACCTCTTCGGTTTAATTTATTAATAAAAATGTTGATTGCCGGGTGGTCTTCATAGCGGGTGATTACCACGCTATTAATAGAAAGATCATATTTCCTGAAGGTATCGATGAGCCGCATTACTTCTAAGTCATAGGTGATTCCAAAGTCAGCTCTTGTTTTATTGGTGGTAATGTCTCCTGAATAAATACAAATAATGATTTCAGCCTGTTCCTTTAACTTTTGGAGAACTTTTATCTTTGCATTCTCGTCAAAACCGGGAAGAATACGCATGGCATGTTTATCGTGAACCAACTTGCCGCCAAATTCTAAATATAATCGTTCACCTTTCCCTGAGTTAATTCTTTCTAAAATGTATTTGGCCTGTTCCTCTATATATTTTTCTGAATCAAATCCAATCATAGTTATTTTCTGTTGCCTTTTTCCTTTCTCTGCAAATCTCTATTACTAATCAATAGTAAATATTATACCAGATTTAACAGATCAGAACAATGAAAAGGGGAAGAGAAAAATATATTACATAAAATGGAAACTAACGTATTGACAAAATAACACCTGATGATAATATGGAATAAAATAGTTAAAACGGAAAAACCTAGTATATTAATATAACTGAGGAAAAAGGAGACAGAGTAATGAAATCAATAAAATTAATAAAACCCGGGAGTTCGACACCTTAATTAAATAAAAGAACACTGAAAGCCTTGGAAAGGCTTAATTTTTTTGTCAAGATTTCTGAATTATGTTGTTGTATGTGTTGTATGAGTATGGTATAATATTCTTAAGGTGCGAGCTGCGAAATCAGCCTAGCTGATTTCCCCTAGCGAGCGGAAGAAATTCTGCAGAGCTTTGGTAAGCTGATGAAGATATAGTAGGAAAATCCTATCAGGTAAGGTTTAGCCAACCGCCTGTACCGAGTCCTTGGAGCCGAAGTGGTAACATTAAGTTTAAGCGTAGGACAGGGAGCAACAGAGCCGAAACGAAAGTGAAGTGATTGAGCTGGGAAATTATTATCTAGTGGGATTAGGTCGATGCGTTCTTAGTCGTAGCAGACAACATTTCTTAACACGTTAAGGCGAGAGTTAAGAAACTACCCCCAGTCCGAGAACTTGGCGAGGTTGATGATAAGTACTTCATCGGAACAGCTGAGGTCCTGCTACATCCTAAGATTTTAGGTATGGAATCTGAATCAAAGAAATGCGACAGGAAACCAAATGTGTAGCAGGAAGTCCGATTCGCTCATAGTACCGTAGAAACCTGTGAAAGTAGATGGAGGGAAGGGGCGGACACTTTATAGCTTCAAGTAAATTAGCTATCATGCAGACAAATAGGAGAGCTGGCAAACGTGGTGAACGAATTACTTGGAATACAATTTAATATCAGAAAGGCAGACAGGACAGATGAGAAAGTTCAAAATCTGGCATCATATATCAACATTGATACGCTTAGAACTATTCATAAGCAAATGAATCGGCACAAAGCATATGGAATTGATGAAGTGACAAAAGAAGATTATGAACTGAATCTGGAAGCAAACCTTGAAAATCTTGTGAAAAGGATGAAAAGTGGAAGCTACAAGCCGAACCCGACAAAGAGAGTGTACATTCCTAAGGATGGAAGCAACAAGAAAAGGCCGCTGGGCATATCCTGCTACGAGGATAAACTAGTAGAGAATGCAATTGCGCAGATACTGACAATGATATATGAACCAAAGTTTCATAATGAGAGCTATGGATTCAGGCCTAATCGAAGCTGTCATCAGGCAGTGCGAGAGGTCATAGAAGATGTGCAGTATCGGAAAACGAACTATGTAGTAGAGGCGGACATCAAAGGCTTCTTTGACAACGTAAATCACGAATGGTTAATGAAGTTTCTAAAACATGACATTGCAGACAGGAAGTTTCTTGAGATAATAGAAAAGTTCCTGAAAGCAGGGATTATGGAAGATGGAAAATACCTTGACAGTGAAAAAGGGACACCGCAGGGAAATGGTGCAAGTCCAGTCCTTGCGAATGTATACCTGCACTACGTCCTCGACAAATGGTTTGGTGTAATTGTGCAGCGAAAATGTCAGGGGCAGTGCTATCTAATACGATATTGCGATGATTTTGTATGTTGTTTTCAGTACAAAAGGGAAGCAGACGTTTTCTACCAGGGGCTAGTGAAAAGATTCGAGAAATTCGGATTAGAACTGGCAATGGAGAAAACGAGGATACTTGAATTTGGGAGATTTGCTAGACATAACAGAGAAATGAGAGGAGAGGGCAGGCCTGAAACATTTGATTTTCTCGGTTTTACATTCTATTGCGGAATGAATGGCAAGAAAGAATTCTTTCGGTGCAGAGTGAAAACGAGCAAGAAGAAATACAGAAGCAAGATAAAGGCAATGAAGGAATGGATAAAGGATCATAGAACAATACCGCTTGAGCTGATATTCAAAACAATTAATGCGAAATTGAGAGGACACTATCAATACTACGGTGTTACAGACAACACAAAAGATGTAAAGAGTTTCCTTTCGCAGACAAAGTGGTTGCTATTCAAATGGTTGAACCGGAGAAGTCAGAGAAGGAGTTATACCATTGAAACTTTCTTTAATGGACTGCTTAGAACCTTTCCATTACTAGAACCGGCAGTGAAGGTTAGTCTGTTTTACAGATAGAGAATGAATGTAGAGTGAAAAGCCGTATGCGTTAATAGCGCACGTACGGTTTTGAATAGGGGCTTGGACGCACAAGCGTCCTTGACCTACTAGAGGAGGCGAAAATATGAAACTATATTATGATAAACGCCTAAAGGATCCCACCTATTATGCTCAGCATGGCATAAGAAACGGCAAAAAAACAACAACAAAGAATGTTAAAAACTTTGGGAAGCATTCTGAACTCTTAAAGATAACTGATGACCCCATAGCCTACGTAAATGAAGAGTTAAAAAAAATGAATGAGGAATGTCGAAGTGGCAGGTTAGCTATTAATTTTACGGTTGATTTTAATGAGAAGGTTAAGAAGACATCTGTCGAAGCATCTGCATCGACCTATAAGAATATAGGATATTTTATCCTTCAGTATATTATGAAAGGACTTAATTTAAAGGGTTTCTTTAAGCAGAACACCCTAGACCGCAAGATTACCTATGACAGTTTTACAATTTTACGCTTCCTTACATATGCCAGAATTCTATATCCAGGCTCCAAACTTTTAACGTGGAGTAATTTAGATAGTTACTATGAAGAACCCGAATTTGATTATCAACACATTCTTCGCTTCATGGATTTATTAGAGGAACATTATGATGCTTATCTGGCATGGCTTTATAAAAATAGTAACTCAATATTAAAACGAGATTCTTCCGTTATTTACTATGATTGTACAAACTTCTATTGCGAATGCGAACAACCCGATGAGGATGTTGTGGATGAAGTAACCGGAGAAATTATCGATGGGCTAAGAAAGTTTGGTCTAAGCAAAGAGCGCCGCTCTAATCCAATTGTAGAGATGGGGCTTTTCATGGATAAACAAGGCATTCCCATAACTATGTGTGTTCACCCGGGGAATACAAGCGAGCAAATTACAGCTATACCCCTAGAAAAAGAAGTTATAAAGATGCTAGATGGTGCGAAGTTTATCTATTGCGCAGATGCAGGACTTGGGTCCTACAACATCCGTAAGTTCAATAGCATGGGGGGCAGGGCTTTTATTATTACACAGTCTATTAAGAAGCTAAGTGACATACTTAAGGAAGCTGTGTTCAACGACTTTGATTATCATCTCTTATCTAATGATGCGCCGACAACGATTAAAGAAATGAAAACCTTTGATCGGCATTTAGATAAAAACTTACACCTGTATAATGATTATGCCTACAAAGTAGTCATCGCTGATAAGGCCATTGACCTTGGTTTATATGAAGATGTAGTATTGGAAAATGGCACAATTAAAAGCATGAAAGCAAAAGGGCTTTTAAAGCAACGTATAATCGTAACGTTTTCACGAAAAATGATGGAATACCAAAGGACAGTGCGCAATCGACAGATTGAGCGAGCAAAAGTCTTGTTGGATATAAAAGACCCTGAAGAAGTTAAGAAGGGCCCAAACGATTTAAAAAGATTCATGAAAAGGATTTCACAAACTAAGTCTGGTGAAAAAGCAACTATAACGTATGTCCTAGACGAGGCTAAAATTGCGGAAGAAGAAAAGTATGACGGCTTCTATGCCGTCGCGACTAATCTAGATGACCCTGCTCAAGATATTCTAGAAGTATTGCATAATAGATATAAAATTGAAGAATGTTTTCGGATAATTAAAACTAATTTTACAGGCAGACCCATAAATCATAGGCTGCCTAATCGCATCAAAGCTCATTTCTTGATTTGTTTCACCGCACTGTTGGTATATCGCTTACTTGAGGCTAAGTTGGATGCACAAAATACACATATAACACCCAATAACCTGATTACTACGCTTAAAAATATGAATGTAACCAATGTACATGATATTGAGTACATGGCACTTTATTGTGGTAGTAAAGCCCTCGATGCATTAATGGAATTAACATCACTAAATTTAGATAGGCTACACTATAGACCTAAAGAATTAAATAGTAAAATAAAAAAATTATTAAAATAATAACCACATACAACAATTTAATTTTGCTATAAAAGCTGGTATTCCTTTGTATTTACAAGACTTACCAGCTTTTTAATTTCACTCAACTGTCGAAAACAGAAATGAAAAGGGGAAGAGAAAAATATATTACATAAAATGGAAACTAACGTATTGACAAAATAACACCTGATGATAATATGGAATAAAATAGTTAAAACGGAAAAACCTAGTATATTAATATAACTGAGGAAAAAGGAGACAGAGTAATGAAATCAATAAAATTAATAAAACCGGTAATTTTATCACTTTTAATTACAGGAATGACCATATCTGTTTATGCGAGCTCACAGGTTGAATCCTTTACAGATATGACCGAAGAACACTGGGCTTTTGCTTCAGTAACGGAAATGTCCAAGACCGGGATTATATCCGGCTACCCTGACGGAAGCTTCAAGCCGGAAGCTATTGTCACTTATGCGGAATTTATAAAAATGGCTGCGGTGGCGGACGATACTGTTAAAGACGGTGTAAAAGCAAAGAGTGGCGAACACTGGGGCAAGCCATATTATGACGTCGGAATGAATAACATGTACTTTACCGAATGGGATATCCCAAGATCATCCTTGGATCAGCCGATTCCAAGGAAGCACATGGCCCTTATTGCAAGCGGAGTCATGGGCGAAGAGGTTAAAGTTTCAGATTACGGTGATTACAGTAAGATTCAGGAATCAATTTATGACGTGGATCACAGAACTGACTATGAATATGACATTATAAAAGCATATGCCACCGGCGTATTATCCGGCTATCCTGATGGCTGCTTCCGACCTGATGCATGCTTAACAAGGGCGGAGGCAGCTACGGTAATAGACAGGCTGACGAAGGTCATGGGTATTGAGCAGGATGTGAGTGAACAGGTCCCCGAGACAGAAGAAACTGTAAAATCATGGGTTGAGGTAGATAAAGATCTTTTAGGATACCCAAAGGGTAGTTATGCCATTATTGTTAGGGACTATGGCGTTAATCGCAAAGCACAGCATGCGGAAATGCTGGCAAAATTAAAAGAGAAGTATCCAAATGAGGCGGAGGATATCGTCAAGGTTGCTATTGAATTTGGCTCAAAGCCTACGGGTAAAAACAATATGGGCCTTCGTAAGCAATATTTTGGAAACTATCCCGTATTAATGAATCATATAGGTAATGATCTTTACGTTTCCGTTTTACCTATTGGGTATGACAGTTTAACTTGGGAGACAAAACCCGGACAAATCAATGAATATTTTTTTTAATTAAAGTTTTAAGAATGGTCAACTCTATTTTAGAGTCCGGCCTTTCTTTTTATTGATCGTATGAAAGGAGATTTGGGAATGAGATCAAACATGCGAATTTTAAATCGCATCTTACTGATATTTTTAACTTTAATAATCTCTATCCCTTCAGGGACGGAAAATATCTTCTCGTTTGCCGGTGGAGGGACTGTGGTGATGAAGACTTTTGAGCAAATGACAGAAGATGAAAAAGAGAGGGCTTTAAGATATTTAATCGATGTAGAAAAAACAGTGCCGAATACTGTAAAGGTAGACGGAAAAACATATTCTCTCAATCTCACTTTGTGGAGGACTAAAGGTTTGATTGTCTACGGAAATACTTCCGCAGTCAACGCTCTTGTACAAGTGACCAACTCTCCCAACTACAAAGACGGTCAGTGGCGCTACTGGGGCTTTGATATGAACGGAGGACTTTACGGAAATGACGATTTCCCGCCGGACGTGTCAGGCGGTACTTCGCCGCAAAACAAGAACTGGTTGACGACGATGGAAATTAGGAGCAATTCAACGGCCAGCGACTATGTAGGCTCTTTTGCCATGATTGCGAACAGTAGATTCAGTAATTCCGACAAGCTTGCCACGGCAACAGCTTTTTTATCAAGAAATCCGGCTTGGCGAAGGGCCGGGCTTGACGAAAATTATATCATTGGCCATTTTTACTACAACTGCGTTTTATCCGATAGCGGATTAACTCGCGGCCAGTTCGTCGGTGTCCACAAAAGCGCTTTTGACGGAAATTATTACTACCAAACCTTTGAAGTTAAAGGCGGAACGGTGAAATTTGTGATACCTGATCCTAAGGAGGATCCTTTGCCGCCTCCTGATCCTGAAGAGCCCGTGATACCGCCACCAGAGCCGGAGCCGGAATATGATATCAGCGTAAATTGTGCGCTTGGCCTGCCTGCTGTTACATATACAGGTCACCCGGCCCTGGCTGAGGATCGCTCCGTATTTTTAGTGGATGGCGAAGCTTATTCTGCGAGGCGAACTTATGAGGAAGGTCTGGCAAGCAATGTGTTCAGCACAACCTACTCATCAGGATCGGTTCGCCGTATTTCCAAGACACAGGCGGAGGTCAAATTCAGCCAGCCGGGCAATTTTCAAGTTGAGCTGGCTGTAACACCAAGAGGAGGGGTAAAGAAAACCGATACTAAATCTATTGAGGTAAAGAAAACTCCCACAATACTGCACACCTTAACCGGCACACAAAAACAAAACCGCAAACAGGTGTTAAATCTGCAGGTTGCCAAGCATCCTGAATCCTCCCTTACGGATTTTTGGGTAAAGCTTGATCGCCTTGATACAGAAGAAACAGTTACGCTACATCATAAGCCGGGGGTAGAAGCCAATACATTTTCGAACAGCGAGACCATCAAAACCCGACCTATAGAAAGACTTTCCACATCAGACATGTATTTTGAGAATTGCCGGTTGGAGTTTCTTTTAAAAAATGACGTGGCTGCAGACTGCCGTTATACGGTTTATGTAAAAGACAGCCGGGGAAATACTGACCAAGTCAGTGTGGATTTCTCCGTGGCATCGGACAAGCCTCCGGAAGCGGAAATTTTGTTAGAATCCTATTATGTTCGTAAACCTGATTCCAATAACGCACAAATTATTGTAGAGGATGGCACCAAAACCGATGGGGACCAGGTAGAAAGAACCTGGTATTATCAGAAACAAGGGGATGTCAAGTGGACACCGATTACTTCTATGGTCGGATATGCGGACCTTTCGGTTGGCACCGGTAAAATAGTCGGATTTCTGAAAGAAGGTGTTGGTGCTTTTCAGATCAAGCTGGATGTAAAGGATTTATGGAGCGAGGAAACCCTCCCAGAGTATGTGACCGAGGATGAGCGTAAAACAGGTTCTGTAACAGCTTCAGCTGATGTCATCAATGTAGCTCCTGTAGTCAGCCTCACCCCGCTTTCTTCAAAAACCGCTGATATTATCATATTAAC